>NZ_SOGK01000065.1:0-107396 GCF_004564305.1 Cryobacterium sp. TMT3-29-2 | reverse complement strand
TGCGCTACATCAAGCCGGACTTCGTGCACGTCTTCGTCGACGGCCGCATCGCAGAGCAGGGCGGCCCCGAGCTCGCCGACCGCCTCGAAGACGAGGGCTACGATCGCTTTCTCACGGAATCGAACGTAGGCTAGATTCATGGTTTCCACGCTGACCCCGGCGCGTTTCGATGAAATCGAGGAGGCGCTCAAAGACGTCATGGACCCGGAACTCGGCATCAACGTCGTCGACCTCGGGCTCATCTACGACCTGGGCTGGGACGATGAGAACGATGCCCTGATCATCCACATGACCCTGACCTCGGCCGGCTGCCCGCTGACCGACGTGCTTGAGGAACAGACCGCCGAGGCGTTGGACGGCGTCGTCGACCAGTTCCGCATCAACTGGGTCTGGATGCCGCCGTGGGGTCCCGAGAAAATCACCGACGACGGTCGGGACATGATGAGGGCCCTCGGCTTCTCCATCTGATCCACGTGCCTCCCTGTGCCCACGAGAATGGGGCACCGGCTATCTGGCCGGTGCCCCATTCTCTGTTCCGGTCCGCGCTCCGCACCGGCGTCACTCGTCCGTCTTGGTGTCCGCAGCGCCCGTTTCCTCTGTGCCTGCCGAGGACGCCAGTTCGGACGGCTCCCAGTTCTCCAGGTTGATCAGGGACGGGTGCGGCCCGACATCGGTCTCGCCCTCCTCGAACATGTCACCCACCGGGCTGGTGGATTCCTGTTTCTCGTCAGGCTCGTCCTGCGGGGGCCCGCTCTGGTTCGCTGGGGGTGGTGTGGCTGAATTCCTGTCCATCGTCGACCTCCTCGCAATCGCGCAGCGACCGCTGCGGCTGCAACCGACGGTAGGCCTCAGCCCTCCCCGCCGCTAGATCGGGAACCCATTTGGTTCCCGCGGCTCGACCGACGGCCGGTGGAAGGTATCGGCTAGGCCTTCGTGACGGTGACGGTCACCGGGGTGGGGTTCGCAAACAGGTCGAGCACGGGGCAGTGCGCGTCGACGGTGGCCCGGAGCTCCTGGTAACGCTCATCCCGTTCCGGACCGCTGAGGGTGATGTTCAAGCGGATCGCGGAGAAGCCGGCCCGCACGTCCTCGTCGAGGCCGAACAGCTTCCGCACGTCGAGGTCCCCTTCCGCGACGATGTCGATCTCGTCGACCTGGATACCGAGCGCCTGGGCGTAGAGGCGATAGACGACTACCTGGCACGAGAGCAAGGCGCCGAGCGCGATCTCCACGGGGCTGGCCGCGCCGTCGTCACCGGCGAGGGCGCCGGGTTCGTCCACGAGGAAGACGTGTCTGCCGGCCGTGACGCGGGTCGCGACCGACCCCTCTCCCGTGGCCGTGACCCGGTAGATGAGTTGCGCCTTCGTGGCGTCAGCCCGGATGCGTTCAGTCCAGGAGATTCCGGCGGCGGTGAGGCGGCCGGCCCGATCGTCGGCCAGGGGGGAGAGGGAGGCAGGCGGCTGCAAGAGTGTCATGCCGTAACCATAGAAGCCGAGTGCGGCTTGGATGCCCCGCCTGGTCACTCAACGTCATGGAGGCCGGCCGGCGGGATGCCACCCGGATTGGCTCAGGCCTATTAGAATGCCATGACAGTGAGTGGAAAGATATTCTAAGTTTATGGTTGAAGTCCTGATAAATGCGAAATCCCGGCGTGAAGCGCAGACGCTGGAGACCCGTACCCTGATTGTTCGCGCCGCGCTGCGCCTGATGCTTCAGCGTGGGTACATGTGCACCACTCTCGGGGCCATTGCCACCGAGGCAGGCGTGGCGGTGCAGACAATCTACAACTCGGTGGGCGGTAAGTCCGCCGTCCTCTCCGCCGTGCTCGACCTCGCGGCCGCACACCCCGGAGAAGCGGATGCCCATCCTGCACCACTGCGCAACCGGGTCGCCGAGGCGCGCACGGCCGCTGAGATCGTCCGAATCCTGACCGATTGGATCGCCGACCTGAACGTGCTGACGTCCGGGGTGCACCGGGTGATCGCCCAGGCGGCCGGCGTCGACGCGGACATCGCCGAGTTGGAGACCCGGCGGTCCGCCCAACGACTCATCCAGTACGGAGAGGTGGCGTCCGCGCTGCGCTCACGGCACAGTCTGCGCGGCGGAGTCAGCGACCACGAGGCGGCGGCAACGGTCTGGGCGCTCGGACATCCGCAGGCGTACAGATCTCTGGTGCTCGACCTCGGCTGGTCCGATGATGCCTACCGGAGCTGGCTGGGGAAGGCGCTCCGGGGGACGCTTTCGCTTCCCGGCGCACTCGGAGACGCAGGCGATCAAATATAGTGGAGAGTTGGTCCGCTTCGGCCCAAAAAAATCCTACGACTCCCCTGAACGGACTGTTGCTGTGCTGAGTGTGCAAAATCTCGAAATCCGAGTTGGGGCGCGCGTGCTCATGGAAGACGTGAGTTTCCGCGTTTCCGCTGGCGACAAGATCGGCCTGGTCGGCCGCAACGGTGCCGGCAAGACGACGCTGACGAAGACCCTCGCAGGCGAGACTGTTCCAACCAACGGTTCCATCAACCGCACCGGTGACATCGGCTACCTGCCCCAGGACCCCCGCTCGGGCGACCCGGAGATGCTCGCCCGCACCCGCATCCTGGACGCGCGCGGCCTCGGCACGATCTCGCTGGGACTCGCCCAGGCCGGCGTCGACATGGGCAGTGACGACCCCAAGGTCAGCGCCAAGGCCATGCGCATCTACGGCAATCTCACCGACGAGTTCAACGCGCTCGGCGGCTACGCGGCCGAGGCGGAAGCCGCGTCGATCGCCAGCAACCTGAACCTCCCCGACCGCATCCTCGACCAGCAGTTACGCACACTGTCCGGTGGACAGCGCCGCCGTATCGAGCTCGCCCGCATCCTGTTCTCGGCGGCGGAAACGATGATCCTCGATGAGCCCACGAACCACCTCGACGCTGACTCCGTGGTCTGGCTGCGGGAGTTCGTCAAGAATTATCGCGGCGGTTGCATCATCATCAGCCACGACATCGAGCTGGTCGGTGACACCGTGAACCGTGTGTTCTACCTCGACGCCAACCGCATGGTCATCGACATCTACAACATGAACTGGAAGAACTACCAGAGGCAGCGCGTCGCCGACGCGGACCGTCGCAAGAAGGAGCGCGCCAACGCCGAGAAGAAGGCGTCGACTCTGCAACTGCAGGCCGCGAAGTTCGGCGCCAAGGCGAGCAAGGCCGCCGCCGCCCACCAGATGGTGGCGCGCGCCGAGAAGCTCCTGTCCGGACTAGACGCCGTGCGGGCAGTCGATCGCGTCGCCAAGCTGCGCTTCCCCGAGCCGGCTCCCTGTGGACGTACCCCGCTGATGGCCACCGACCTCTCGAAGAGCTACGGCTCTCTCGAGATCTTCGCGGCCGTGGACCTGGCCATCGACCGCGGCTCGAAGGTCGTCATTCTCGGCCTCAACGGTGCGGGCAAGACCACCCTGCTGCGCATGCTGGCCGGCGTGGACAAGCCGGACACCGGAGAGATCGTTCCCGGCCACGGCTTGCGGATCGGCTACTACGCGCAGGAGCACGAGACGATCGATGTCAAGCGCAGTGTGCTCGAGAACATGGTGTCCTCCTCGCCCAACATCACCGAGATGGAGGCGCGCCGGGTTCTGGGCTCGTTCCTTTTCACCGGTGACGACTCGCACAAGCCGGCCGGGGTCCTGTCCGGTGGCGAGAAGACCCGGCTGGCCCTGGCCATGATCGTGGTGTCCGGTGCCAACGTGCTACTGCTCGACGAACCGACTAACAACCTCGACCCGGCCAGCCGCGAGGAGATCCTCGACGCCCTGGCGCACTACGCCGGCGCTGTCGTTCTCGTCAGCCACGATGAGGGGGCCGTCGAGGCGCTCAACCCCGAGCGTGTGCTGATCATGCCCGACGGCACAGAGGACCATTGGAACAAGGACTATCTCGATCTGATCATGCTGGCCTGATCACCCTCGCGGACACGACACGAAAGACGCCCGTACCTGCTGGTCCGGGCGCTTTCGTCTGTCTGCGGCTGCGTGGCGATCAGCGGCGGTCGATGAGTTCGTCTTCGATCTCCGAATCACTGCGCGGTCTGGCCGCCAGACGGCGGGCCCGCTCGGCAGCGCGAACGCGCTCGTCCGGATCGTCGAAATTCACGGTGCGGTATTCCTGCCGGATGGCCCAGCCGAGACCGACGAAGCCCATCAGTGCGAACACGAACCACTGGAACGCGTAGGACAGGTGCGGTCCCTCGTCCTTGACGGGGCGGGTGACGGCCACGGGGCGTTCGTCTGGTGCCGGGTCCTCCGACGCCATCAGGCCGTACGCGCCGGTGTACGTCGGGAGATCCAGCCGGGAGGCAACGTCGTCGAGGTTGATGGTGGCGATCTGATTGCCCGTGGCCGACCGGCCGGGCAGTAGGGGCTCACCGGCTTTGAGCCGGGCGACGACGGTGACGGTACCCGAGGGGGCAGCCGGAACGGATGCCGGGGCGTCGGCTGTCTGCCCCGTTGGCAGCCAGCCCCGGTTGACGATGAAGACCGAGCCATCGGCGAGCAGCAGGGGAGTGAGAACCTCGAATCCCGGGTTGATCTGCAGCGGGCGATTTCGCACGATCAGCTCATCGTTGGTCAGATATGTGCCGCTCATGACAACGGGCAGCCACTTCTGGGCCTCGGAGAACGTCTCCAGACCCGGTAGGGCCTCGGCCAGCGGAACCGGTGCCGCCGCGTAGTTGGTCTCGACCTTGCCCATCTCGGTGAGAGCGTCGGCGCGGCGCGCGAGTTGCCACAGGCCCAGACCGGAGCAGACGGCTGCGAAGAGGATGGTGAGGGCAAGGTACCCCGCCCAGCGCCGGGTGAACGCGAATTTCCAACCGATCACGCCGGTCCTGCTTCCGATTTCGTAACCAGCGGGGACACGGCCAGCGGGAAGTCTCGGCTGACCAGGAAGCCGCGGAGGAAGTCCACGTGCAGGTCGCAGGCGAGCCAGGTCTTCACGCGGTCGTCAGCATGAATTCGGGGATTGCGCCAGTCCAACCGCCAGCCGGCGCTCTCACGGCAGCCGGCGCGAGAGCAGTTCGTCGTTTCGAGTTCGGCGCCGAGGCCGATCACGTTCCGCTCTCATCGTTGCCCGGTCCGCGGCGCGGCGCACGGGACACCTGTACGGCGCCCGGGCGAACGACCGTGGAGGCCACGGCGCTGCCCTGCACATTCGCGAAGACGACCGCGACATAGGGGAGGGCGATCGCTCCGATGGCGCAGACGAGAAGCCACCAGCCCTGGACGAAGAGCATGAGCACGATGCAGACCATCCGGATGCCCATGGCGATCGAGTATTTGATCATCCGGGTACGTCGCTCATCCTCGGGCGAGGGTGGGAGCGAGGTGATCGACTGCTGCTTCATGGGTGCCATCGATTCGGTCAGTCGGGGAAGAATCTCCCTGTAAATTCTACGTCTCGTGAGGGCTGAACTCAGACGCCCTAAACTGAAATATACGTGCGTGCGACTGTTCGTTCGCTGAGAAAAAGAGATTGGACCCAGCATGACGACTGGCAGAACTGTCCTTGTCACCGGCGGAAACCGCGGCATCGGATTTTCGATTGCCGAGGAGTTCATCCGGCAGGGCCACCGTGTCGCGGTCACCGCCCGCGCAGGTGTTGGCCCCACCGGTAGCCTGACCGTGCGCGCCGATGTGACGGACGCCGCATCCATCGACGCAGCGTTCACCGAGATCGAGGCTGCGCTCGGCCCGGTCGAGGTTGTGGTCGCCAACGCGGGTATCACCCGGGACATGCTGTTGATGCGGATGAGTGAGGACGACTTCACCTCGGTCGTCGACACCAACCTGAACGGCGCCTTCCGAGTCGTGAAACGCGCCTCCAAGGGGATGCTCAAAGCACGGTTCGGGCGCATCGTGTTGATTTCCAGCGTGGTCGGCCTCTACGGCTCGGCCGGGCAGACCAATTACTCGGCGTCGAAGAGCGGCCTGGTCGGCCTGGCCCGCTCGGTGACCCGTGAGCTGGGCGCCCGAGGCATCACGGCCAACGTCGTCGCCCCCGGCTTCATCGAAACCGATATGACCGCCAAGCTCTCCGAATCACAGCAGGCCGATTACAAGAAGAGCATCCCGGCGGGACGCTTCGCCACCCCGGTCGAGGTGGCCCGGGTCGTCACCTGGCTTGCCGGCGACGACGCCGGGTACATCTCCGGCGCCGTCATCCCCGTGGACGGGGGTCTGGGGATGGGACACTAACCGCGCAGGCCGAGCATCGGGAGGACCTGGCTGAGGTCGCGGGCATCGACGGCCAGGTCCGCCTGGGCCTTCACGATCGGCTTCGCGTTGAAGGCGATCCCCAACCCGGCAGCCCGCATCATGGTCAGGTCGTTGGCGCCGTCGCCGACGGCGACGGTCTGGGGGAGAGCCACGCCTTCGAGGGCAGCCCATTCCCGGAGCGTTGCGGCCTTGGCCGCGGCGTCGATGATGGGTCCGACCAGGCCGCCGGTGAGGCGGCCGTCCGCCACCCCGAGCCGGTTCGCCCGCCAGTGGTCCAGACCGAAGGCGGCGGCAAGGGGGTCGAGCACCTCATGGAAGCCTCCCGAGACCACCCCGATGCGGCTGCCGTGGGCGTGGAGGCCATCGATCAGCTCCCGCACCCCGGGGGTCGGACGGATGAGCCGCCCGACCTCCGCGAACACGTCCGTGGACAATCCGGCCAGGGTCTCCACCCGCAATCGCAGGCTTTCCGCGAAGTCGATCTCACCGAGCATTGCCTGCTCGGTCACCTGGGCGACGAGGGCCAGCGAGCCGGCCGCATCCGCGAGCAACTCGATGACCTCGTCTTCGATCAGGGTGGAATCGGCGTCCAGGACGACGAGGAAACGAACGGGTGCGGTCACGGGTGGACGTGCACTCCCTTGCCGACCACGGTGATGCCGGACTCGGTCACGCTGAAGCCCCGCGCGAGGTCCCGCTCGCGATCGACGCCGACTTCCGCTCCGGCGGCGACAACCACGTCTTTGTCCAGGATCGCCCGACGCACGGTCGCTCCCGGCTTGATCTGCACCCGGTCGAAGACGATCGCGTCCACCACCTGGGCGCCGGAGTCGATGGCGACCCAGGGACCGAGAACGCTGCGTTCGATGTGCGCTCCCGAGATGACGCAGCCGAGGGAGACGATCGAGTCGATCATCGTCCCCAGGAAGCCCCGTCCGTCGCGAACGAACTTCGCCGGCGGGGAGTTCAGCTGCTGGCTGAAGATCGGCCACTTCTGGTTGTAGAGGTTGAACACGGGCAGCGCGCTGATCAGGTCCTGGTGCGCCTCGAAGAACGAGTCGATGGTACCGACGTCGCGCCAGTAGTCCCGGTCACGGTCCGTGGAGCCGGGGACGTCATTGAGCTTGAGGTCGTAGACGCCGGCCTCGCCGCGGGACACGAAGTCGGGGATGATGTCGCCGCCCATGTCGTGGCTGGAATCGGCGCGTTCACCGTCGCGGAGAACGGCCTCGATCAGCGCGTCCGTGTTGAAAACGTAGTTTCCCATGGAGGCGAAGACCTCGTGCGGGGCATCGGCCAGGCCGACGGCGTCCTTCGGCTTCTCGCGGAAATCACTGATGCGGTCCGGCGTCGCCGCATCGACCTCGATGACGCCGAACTGGTCGGCCAGGCCGATCGGCTGACGGATTGCCGCGACGGTCGCGGCGGCTCCGGAGGCGATGTGGGCCTCGATCATCTGGCTGAAGTCCATCCGATACACGTGGTCGGCTCCGACGACGACGACGATGTCGGGCTTCTCGTCATGGATCAGGTTGAGGCTCTGCAGGATCGCGTCGGCGGAACCACTGAACCAGCGTTTGCCGAGCCGCTGCTGTGCAGGCACCGATGCGATATAAGAGTTGAACAGGCCGCCGGAAACGTGCCACGTCTGGGAGACGTGACGGTCGAGGCTGTGCGACTTGTACTGGGTGAGCACCACAAGCTGGGTGAGTCCGGAGTTGATCAGATTCGACAAAGCGAAGTCGATCAACCGGTAATGACCCCCGAAGGGCACCGCCGGTTTCGCACGGTCCTCCGTCAACGGCATGAGCCGTTTTCCTTCTCCGCCGGCGAGCACGATTCCGAAGATCTTCTTTGACTGCATGTCTTTACAGTAGGGCCATTCATCACGTCGATCCAGCACGGATGGGTGTGTCCGTGGCCTGCCTGCGCTAGCTTTGCCTCATGCGAGTGGATCTATTGACAAAGGAATACCCCCCGGAGATTTACGGCGGGGCAGGCGTACATGTGGCGGAGCTTGTGAAGGCCCTCCGCACCGACATCGACGTCTCGGTGCGGTGCTTCGGCGCGCCCCGCGAAGCCGTCGACACCTACACCTACGAGGCGCCGACGGAGCTGGCCGACGCGAATGCGACGCTGGCCACGCTCGGTGTCGACCTTCAAATGGCACAGGACGTGCAGGGTGCCGACATCGTGCACTCGCACACCTGGTACGCCAACGGGGCCGGCCACCTCGCGAAGCTGCTGCACGGGGTCCCGCACGTGGTGACCGCGCACAGCCTTGAGCCGCTCCGCCCCTGGAAGGCCGAGCAGCTCGGCGGGGGCTACCGTGTCTCCAGCTGGATCGAGCGCACCGCCTTCGAAGCGGCGGATGCCGTCATCGCCGTCAGCGGCGGAATGCGCCGTGACATCCTCCGCAGCTACCCGGCGCTGGACGCGTCGCGGGTGCACGTCGTCTACAACGGCATCGACCTCGAGCGGTGGAAGCCCACCGTCGACCTGGACACCGTGCGGGCCCTGGGCATCGACCCGGACCGCCCGGCCGTGGTCTTCGTGGGCCGCATCACCAGGCAGAAGGGACTGCCCTACCTGCTTCGCGCCGCAGCCCTGCTGCCGCCGGAGGTTCAACTGGTGCTCTGCGCAGGAGCCCCCGATACCCCGGGCATCCTGGCGGAGGTCACGGCCGGGGTCGAGGCCCTCCAGCGCGAACGTTCCGGCGTGGTGTGGATCGACCGGCTCCTCTCGCAGCACGACCTGTCCGCGGTACTCACCGCCGGCACCGTCTTCGTCTGCCCGTCGGTGTACGAACCTCTCGGCATCGTCAACCTGGAGGCCATGGCCTGCGGACTGCCGGTCGTCGGAACGGCTACCGGAGGCATCCCCGAGGTCGTCGCCGACGGGGTGACCGGCCGGCTCGTGCCGATCGACCAGGCCACCGACGGAACCGGAACCCCCATCGACGCGGACCTCTTCGTCGCCGACCTGACGCGCACCCTGATCGAGGTCCTCGCCGACCCCGCCAAGGCCGCGGAGATGGGCAGGGCCGGCCGGGTCAGGGCCGAGCAGATGTTCAGCTGGACCCAGATCGCCACCCGCACCCGGGAGATCTACGCCTCGCTGCTCTGAATCAGGGTCTGAATAACCGCCCAAACGGGTGCCGCAGGAATGCGCGGCACCCGTTTCGCGTGTCGGTCGCTCTGCCTCGGCAGATAACATGGTCGTATGGTCAACGTTCTCCAATTCACCGGCGTCTCCGTCGTCCGGGATGGCACCCCCATTCTCGACTCAGTGAATTGGAGTGTTGATGACGACCAGCGCTGGGTCATCCTGGGTCCGAACGGCGCCGGCAAGACCACACTGCTTCAGATCGCCGCCGCGCTCATTCACCCGTCCAGCGGGAGTGCCGTGGTTCTCGACGAACCGATCGGACGCACCGACCTGTTCGAGCTGCGGCCGCGGATCGGGTTCGCCTCCACGGCGATGGCGCGCCGGGTCCCCGCGAACGAGAAGGTCCTCGACGTCGTGATGACGGCCGCGTACTCGGTCACCGGTCGCTGGACCGAGGAATACGAGGCCATCGACGAGCGACGCGCCCAGCGGGTGCTGGGGGAGTGGAAGCTCGACACGCTGGCCGGTCGCAAGTTCGGCACGCTGAGCGACGGCGAGCAGAAGCGGGTGCAGATCGCCCGGTCGATCATGACCGACCCTGAGGTCCTGCTCCTGGACGAACCGGCCGCCAGCCTCGACCTCGGCGCGCGGGAGGAACTGCTGCAGCTCCTCGGCGGGTACGCCAGCGAGTCCGGGTCTCCGGCGATCATCATGGTCACCCACCACGTTGAGGAAATCCCGCTCGGGTTCACCCACGTGCTGCTTCTGTCCGGCGGCCGCGTCGTCAGTGCCGGACCCATCGGCGAGGCTTTGACCGCGGAGTCACTGACCGAGACGTTCGGCCTGTCGATCGAGTTGAGCGAGACCGACGGACGTTTCAGCGCCCGCGCGATCTGACCCTGCCGGATGGCAGTCACCGCCACCGGATTCTGCTAAACTCCATAGTCGGTCCTTGGACCGCACATCTTTTCTGCCGCACCGGGCGAGTCTGAACTCGCTAATCGAAGCGCAACTCACCAATCGAACAGCAATAAGGAAGTCTTCATGAAGTCTGACATTCACCCCACGTACGCTCCCGTGGTTTTCCGCGACCTCGCGTCGGGTGCGACGTTCCTTACCCGTTCGACGGTCTCCAGCCCCAAGACCATCGAGTGGACCGACGGAACCACGTACCCGGTCATCGACGTTGAAATCTCGTCGGAATCGCACCCGTTCTACACCGGCAAGCAGCGGATCATGGACTCCGCCGGCCGCGTCGAGAAGTTCAACTCCCGTTACAAAGGCTTCGGCAAGTAACCCCGCCGCACTCTGCAGCACCCTGTTCAAGACAGGGCGATAACACAGGGCGACCAGCTTCGGCTGGCCGCCCTGTGTTTTTGGGGTTCAGCGCAGGTCGGCGGGATCGGAGGCGTTGTCGTGCGGGTGGCCCCGGGTCAGCGCTCCGGCCAGCCGCCGGCCGCGACGAACTCCGGGTCGCGTTCGCGCCGCATGTAGGTCTGGAAGCTTTCCGCCTGCTGGAGGGACCACTGCGCCTGCAGCACGTGCAGCTCACCGACGGTGACCGGCAGGGCCTTCTCGTGCGCCCGGGCGATGGCCTGGGCGACCCGGCCGGCGGCGATCGCATCAGCACCGGAGTCGTGCGCGTCGTCGAGCCGGACCCCGTAGAACGCACTGGTCACTTCGAGGGTGCGCTTGCCCTTGCGGTACCGGTCGACGGCCTTGTCGATCACCAGCGGGTCGACCACCGGCGACGGTGACACCAGTGGTGCGACCCCGTAGCGGATCGACTCGCGGTTGAGCAGGGTGAGGTCGTAGGGGGCGTTGTATGCCACCAGAGGCAGACCCCGGGCGAGGTGCTTGCGGATCGTGGCGACGATCTCGGCTACGCCGTCGGCGGCGCCCCGGCCGTTTTGGGCGGCGTGCTCGGTCGTGATGCCGTGCACGTTGGTCGCCTGTGCCGGGATCTCGATGCCGGGATCGAGGAGCCAGTCCACGCGCTCGAGCACCTCCCCGGTCACATCGATGATCGCGACGGTGGCCGACACGATGCGGCTCGTCTCCACGTCGGTGCCGGTCGTCTCGAGGTCGAAAACGGCGAGGTTGTCACTCCAGTTGCTCATGGGGAAAGCCTAGGGCCGACCACCGTCATCCTCGGGCACCCGGGGGCCTGGGACGTGGGCCGACGATCCGCCGTGACCGACGTTCAGCCGCAATGCAGCCAGTAGAAGCTCTGCGCTCCCAGGGTCAGGGTCAGCGTGCCCTCGGCGTCAAAGCTGGGGAACACCGACCCGCCGAAGACGTCGTAGAGGCGGAGGCCGGACAGCGACGGGTCTTCGATCCGGCAGGCGATCGGGTTGTGGGAGAAACTGAACACGCACAGCACAGTCTCCGGCTGATCGCCGAAACTCGTGCCCGATCCGGCGTATTCGCGGGTGAAGGCGAGCACCGATTCGTGGTCGGTCGCTAAGACCCGGAGAGCGCCGAGCCCGAAGACCGGATGATTCTTGCGCACGTGGATCACGTTGCGCACCCAGTGCAGCAGCGAACTGGACTGCGCCAGGTTCGACTCCACGTTCGTCTGGGTGTAATTGAAGACCAGGGACTGCACGACCGGCAGGAAAAGCTTTCCGGGGTCCGCAGCCGAGAATCCGGCGTTCCGGTCCGGTGTCCATTGCATGGGCGTGCGGGAGCTGTCCCGGTCGGGCAGCCAGATGTTGTCGCCCATGCCGATCTCGTCCCCGTAGTAGAGAAACGGGCTGCCGGGCAGCGCGAAGAGCAGGGCGTTGGCCAGTTCGAGTTCCGACCGCGAATTGTCCAGCAGGGGCGCGAGGCGACGGCGGATGCCGACGTTCGCCCGCATCCGTGGATCGTACGCATACCAGCCGTACATCGCCTGGCGGTACTCCTCGCTCACCATCTCGAGCGTCAGCTCGTCGTGGTTGCGGAGGAAGACGGCCCACCCGGCCGCAGCGGGGATGTCGGTCGTTTCCGAAAGCACCCGTACGAGTTCATCGGCCCGTTGGGAGCGTAGTGAGTAGAAGATGCGGGGCATGACCGGGAAGTCGAAGGCCATGTGGCACTCGGGTTCGGATTCGGAGCCGAAGTAGGCTGCCACCTCGCGGGGCCACTGGTTCGCCTCGGCGATCAGGACCCGGCCGGGATAGTCGCGGTCCACCAGCGTTCGCAGCTTTCGGACGAACTCGTGGGTGGGCGGCTCGCCCTCGCCGTTGCCCTCGTCGGACTCGTACAGGTAGGGGACGGCATCGAGCCGGAAACCGTCGACGCCCAGGTCGAGCCAGAACCGCACGACCTCGAAGATGGCCTCGTGCACCTGCGGGTTGTCGTAGTTGAGGTCCGGCTGGTGCGAGAAGAACCGGTGGAAATAGAACTGGCGCCGTTCGGAGTCGAAGGCCCAGTTCGAGTCCTCCGTGTCGGTGAAGATGATGCGGATGTCCGGGTACTTCTCGTCCGTGTCGCTCCACACGTAGTAGTCGCCGTAAGGCCCCTCCGGGTGCTCCCGGGACTGCTGGAACCAGTCGTGTTGGTCCGAAGTGTGGTTCAGCGGCAGGTCGATGATGATGCGCATATTGCGTTCGTGCGCCTTGGTCACCAGCTCCTTGAACAACTCGAGGGTACCGAACTCGGGCAGGATCGAACGGTAGTCGGTGACGTCGTAGCCGCCGTCCTTGAGCGGCGATCGGAAGAACGGCGGAGTCCAGAGCGCGTCGATGCCGAGCCACTGCAGGTAATCCAGTTTGGAGATGAGTCCGGCGAGGTCACCGGTCCCATCTCCGTTGCTGTCCACGAAGGAGCGCACCATCACCTCGTAGAACACGGCGCGCCGGTACCAGCGCGGATCCAGGGTGAGGCCCGGAAGCTGGATCGGGGCGGTGAAGCTCATTGCGTTCCTTCCGGCCCGTGGGGCGTCGAGTGCTCAACCGTCGGCCGCCCTAAACTTGGGATGATGAATGTTCCTTCGCCCTACGACGCACTGCTCGCCCAGATCCCTGTGAGGGTCCGGGACGTCCCGGTGCTGGGCAGCGTAACGCGGTATTGGGAGTACGGCGATCCGGCCGCGAGCACGACCGTCGTCATGGTGCACGGATTCCGCGGCGACCACCACGGCCTGGAGCCCGTGGTCGCCCAGCTCCGCGGATTCCGGATGATCTCACCGGACCTCCCCGGCTTCGGAGAGTCCGGGGTACTCCAGGGCGACCGGCACGACATCGCGGGCTACGGCCGGTGGCTGGCGGAGTTCGTGGCGGCGCTGGGTCTGACCGGCCGCGTGGTGGTGCTCGGGCACTCGTTCGGGTCGATCATCGTCGCCGCCTCCGTGGCGGGAGGCCTGCACGCCGACGACGTGGTTCTGGTGAACCCCATCGCCGCGCCCGCCCTGGCCGGGCCGCGCGGCATCCTGACCCGCCTGGCCGTGTTCTACTACTGGGCGGCCGCGCGCCTGCCGGAGCGGCTCGGCTTCGCCCTGCTGCGCAACCGGGTGATCGTGCGGGTGATGAGCGTGACCATGGCCAAGACGGGGGATCCCGGGCTGCGCCGGTGGATCCACGACCAGCACGACCGCTACTTCTCCGCCTTCGCGGACCGCAGGGTCGTGCTGGAGGCCTTCACCGCATCGGTCGGCTCCGACGTCAGCGAGTACGCCGGCCGCATCCCGCAGCGCACGCTGCTGATCGCGGCGGAGAAAGACGACATCACGCCTGTCGCAGCCCAGCACCGGCTGCAGAAGCTGTTCCCCGATGCCACCCTGCAGGTGATCCCCGATGTGGGACACCTGATCCACTACGAGGTCCCCGCCCAGGCGGCCGACGCCCTGCGTCGCTTCCTCGGCGAGGCGGTGACGACATGAGAATCGTCTTCGACTGCCGGTACACCCGGTTCGACCGGCATGACGGCATCAGCCGGTACACGACCGGGCTGGTCACGGAGCTGGGCAAGCTCCACCCTGTCACCATGCTGATCAACGACCACCGGCAGCTCGAGCTGCTTCCCGACCTGCCCTGGCAGCTCGTCAGCGCGCCCACCAGCATCCGGGAACCGTTCATCGCCCGGCAGATCAACCAGCTGAAGCCCGACGTCGTGTTCACCCCGATGCAGACGATGGGCTCCTGGGGCCGGCGTTACCGCCTGCTCCTGACCGTGCACGACCTGATCTACTATCGCAACCGCACCCCGCCGCGGGACCTGCCCGCCCTGGTGCGTCTCGCCTGGCGGTTGTACCACCTGTCGTGGTGGCCGCAACGGATGCTGCTGAACCGGGCCGACGGGGTCGTGACCGTCTCCGAGACCACCCGGAACCTGATCCGGGACAACCGTCTGACGCGGCGGCCGGTCACGGTCATCCACAACGCCGCCGACACGCTGTCGACGCCGCCCGCCGGTCGTCCCCACCCGGAGACGAGTCGCCTGGTCTACATGGGCTCCTTCATGCCGTACAAGAATGTGGACACCCTCGTGCGTGCCGCCGCGGAGCTAACGGGGTACGAGCTGCACTTGATGAGCCGGGTGAGCGAGCCCGAACGGGAGCGCCTGGCCGCCCTGGCGCCGCAGGCGACGCTGGTGTTCCACAACGGAGTCACCGACGAGGACTACGTTCGGGTGCTGCGATCGGCGACCGCGCTGGTCACGGCGTCCCTGGACGAGGGCTTCGGCATCCCCCTGGTCGAGGCGATGAGCCTCGGAATCCCCGTCGTGGTGAGCGACATCCCGATCTTCCGCGAGATCGGCGGCGACGCGGCCCTGTACTTCGACCCGGCCAGCACCGATGCGCTCGTCGCGGCGGTGCGGAGGCTGGGCGCGGGGGAGTGGGCGGCGCGTTCCACGGCATCCGTGGGCGAGGCGGAACGATTCACCTGGCGGGATTCGGCCCAGCGGCTGCTGGAACTGCTTACCGCTGCGGAGCCGGTTCAGCCGGTGTAATGCGTGTTCTCGGCCCGGCCGCGGAGGGTGGCGTCGAAATGTGTCAGCTCGAGCCGGCCGTCCCGCCAGACGAAGTCGTGCACCGACCCGTTCGCGATGAGTTCGTTCTGGCGCGGCCGTTCGCCGGCCGTGCTGTGGCGCAGCAGGGTACCGATCACCCCGCCGTGGCAGACGACCAGCACTGACTGGTCGGGTCGCGCGGCGGCCAGCAGCCCGAAGGCAGGCAGCACCCGGTCGAGCACCTCCTGGCGCGTCTCGAGGCCGGGAACGGAGACGCCGTTGGGAAAGCGGAGCTGCCTCTCGGCGAACGTCAGTCCCTCGATCTGGCCGTGATGCCGCTCGGTGAGCTCCGGGATGACCTCCGGTCTCGGCAGTCCGAGCTCGCCGGCGATGATCCGGGCCGTCTCGTGGGCACGGTCGAGCGGGCTCGTGACGATCGTGTCCCAGTTCCGGGAGCGCAACCGCAGGCCTGCCTCAGCGGCCTGCGCCCGGCCGGTCGAGTTGAGGGGGATGTCCGTGCTGCCCTGGATCCGGGTGTGCAGGTTCCACTCGGTCTGTCCGTGTCGCACGATCGAAAGTCTGGTCATCCTGCCGTTTCCGTTGTCGCCGGGGGTGGTGGTCGAAAAGGTCTGATTCACGCCGGTGTCCCGGCGAGACGGTCGGCCAGCCCCGTCAGGGACTCCGACGTGCCGGCTTCCAGTTTGATCAGAGCCCGGCCGTCCCCCTTGGTCTCGCCACGGTTGATGACGACGATCGGAAGTTTGCGGCGCCGGGCCTGTTCCAGCAGACGGATACCCGAGTTCACGAACAGGGACGATCCGGCGATGATCAGGGCCTCCGCACCGGAGACGAGCGCCGTGGCCTCGGTGAACTTCACCGTCGGCACCAGCTCACCGAAGAAGACGACGTTGGGCTTGAGCATGCCGCCGCAGACCGTGCAGTCTGGGATCGTGAAACCGTCGACGTCGGACACGTCGGCATCGCCGTCGGGGGCGGTGCGCACGTCATCCGGTGTCATCAGGGTCGGGTTGGCCGCTTCGAGGCGTGCGGCGACGCTGTCGCGGCCGTACGCCTGACCGCAGTCCAGGCAGACGACGAGGTCCAGCGACCCGTGCAGGTCCACGACGTGCCGTGACCCGGCCCGGGTGTGCAGGCCGTCCACATTCTGCGTGATGACGCCGCTGATCAGACCGGCGTGCTCCAGCCGGGCCAGGGCGCGGTGCCCGTCGTTGGGCTCCGCGGAGCGGAACCGGTGCCAGCCGAGGTGGCTGCCGGCCCAGTAGCGTTTGCGGGCGCGCTCGTCGCCGACGAAGGTCAGGTAGTTCATCGGGGTGCGCACGGGGGCACCCTTCCCACGGTAGTCGGGAATGCCCGAATCGGTGCTCAGACCGGCTCCGGTCAAGACCGCGGTGTGGCGGCCGCGGAGTAGCTCGGCCACGGCGTCCAGCGCGTCGGCGGCGCCGCCGACGGCGACCGGAAGCGTTTCGGTGGTCATGCAGCTCCATCCTGTGTACACCGAGTCTAAACTCGCGAGTTTTCGACTTGGAGACGTTCCTGGCAGGCTGGACGGATCATCTCCGTGAAAGGCGCCCCCGCTGTGCAGATCGTTCCCATCGAAAACCTTGACCTGCCTGGTCTCGCCGACTTTTCGCGACTGACGGATGTCGCGCTCCGCCGCGTCTCCGAACCCGCCGGCGGGCTGTACATCGCCGAGTCCAGCAAGGTCATCACCCGGGCCCTCGCCGCCGGCCACCGCCCGCGGTCCGTGCTGCTGCAGGAGCAGTGGCTGCCCGACGTGCTGCCGCTGCTCGCGGACTGGCCGGACGTGCCCGTGTACGTCGGCGCAGCATCCGTGCTCGAACGGCTCACCGGCTACAACCTGCACCGCGGTGCGCTGGCGGCGATGCACCGCCCGGACCTGGCTTCGGTGCACGAGGTGATCAAGGATGCGCGGCGCATCGTGATCCTCGAGGACATCGTGGACCACACCAACGTCGGCGCCATCTTCCGTTCGGTCGCCGGACTCGGCGCAGACGCCGTGTTGATCACGCCCCGCTGCGCCGACCCGCTGTACCGACGCAGCGTGCGGGTGAGCATGGGCACGGTGCTGCAGGTGCCGTGGACCCGGCTGCCGGAATGGAACGAGGCCGCCCCGATGCTTCACGACGCCGGTTTCCACCTCGCGGCCCTCGCGCTGGCGGACGACGCCGTCAGCCTCGACCGGTTCGCCGGGAACACGCCGGAACGCCTGGCCCTGATCCTCGGCGCCGAGGGCGACGGCCTCAGCACCCAGGCTCTCGCTGCCGCCGATACCGTCGTGACGATCCCCATGCTGCACGGAGTCGACTCGCTCAACGTGGCCTCGGCCAGCGCGGTGGCGCTGTACGCTCTGCGCGTCTGAACACGAGCGCTTGATAGAGTCGTCGGATGCCCCTGACCCGACGCCAAACGTTCCTCCGCCGTCGGATCGCCGTCGTGGCGGCTCTGGCTCTCACCCTCGGTGGTGTCGGCTATCTGGCCGGCACGGGGCTGGCGCCGGTTCCGGCCGCGGCGGTCGAGCTGATCGAACCGGCGACGCTCACCCAGCCGGCCGCCGAGCTGGTCTGGCCGGATGACGGCGCGGGCTCCATCGGCGCCGTCGGCTACCCGGGACTGCTCGGGTCCACCGGCGATCAGGGGTCCATGCCGATCGCTAGTATCACGAAGATGGTCACCGCGCTCGTGCTGCTCGAAGAGAAGCCCCTGAACGGCAAGGAACCCGGCCCGGACATCCGATTCACCGACGACGACGTCGACATCTACTACGACGTACTGGCCGAGGACGGTTCGGTCGCGCCCGTGTCCGCCGGCATGGTGCTCAGCCAGCGGGAGGCCTTCGAGGCCATGCTCCTGC
Organism: Cryobacterium sp. TMT3-29-2; assembly: GCF_004564305.1. NCBI lineage: Bacteria > Bacillati > Actinomycetota > Actinomycetes > Micrococcales > Microbacteriaceae > Cryobacterium > Cryobacterium sp. TMT3-29-2. The sequence continues at coordinate 89,205 of NZ_SOGK01000065.1, read as the reverse complement.
CCTCCGCGAACAACTACAGCATCTCCCTGGCCATCTGGGCGTTCGGCTCCGTGGACGCCTACCTGGCTGAGGCCGAAGCTTGGCTGACCGACAACGGCCTGACCGACACAACGGTGGCGGACACCAGCGGGTTGTCGCCGGCCAGCGTGAGCAGCCCCGCCGACCTGGTAAGGCTCGGCAAACTCGTTCTGGCCGATCCCGTCCTGGCCGAGATCGTGTCCATGGAGACCTCCGACCTGCCCATCATCGGCACGGTCAGCAACACCAACAAACTCCTCGGCTCCAACGGTGTCACCGGGATGAAGACCGGAACCACGGATGAGGCCGGCGCCTGTCTGCTGTACTCGGCCGAGTTCTCGGTCGGCGGCGAGACCATCACCGTGGTCGGCGTCATGCTCGGCGGCGACACGCACAGTGCGCTGAACGCGTCGATCGTGGACCTGCTCGACAGCGTCGAGCCCGGCTTCCGCGAGGTCAACCTGGCCGACAAGGGCACCGCCTACGCGTCCTACGGTACCCAGTGGGGGCAGACGAGCCGGGCGGTCGCCGCAGAGGGGGCATCCGCCGTGGTCTGGTCGGACACGCCGATCACCGCCGTTCCCTCGGCGCGACCGGTCACCCTGGGGAAGGTCGGCGACTCGGCCGGCGCGATCGACTTCCAGGTGGGGGAGAGCACGGTGAGCGTGCCGCTGGTGCTCGACGGTGAGCTCACCGACCCGGGGCCCGCCTGGCGGTTCACACACCCGGGCGAGCTGGCCGCCGGCTAAACGCAACTCGGATCGGGCGGGCCGGCCCTAGCGCCGGGGCTGGCTGAACGGCCCGGCGTCGGGGCGCTTGGGCAGCATGTTGTCGCCGGAGGACTGGTGCCGGATGCGGCGCAGCGCCCAGGGCAGCAGGTACTCCCGCGCCCACTGCATGTCCTCCGTGCGAGCCTCCCGGAAGGTGCGACCCGGCGCGGGTTCGGGTTTCTGCGGTTCGAGTGCATTGGGAACTTTGAGCACGGACAGCACCATCCGGGCGACGGTGTGGTGGCCGAGCGCGTTCAGGTGCAGCCGGTCCTGAGACCACATACGGGCATCCTGGATCTCGGTCAGCGACCAGAGGTCGGCGACGACACAGTCGTATTTCGTCGCGACCGCGCGCAGGTTCTCGTTGTAGATGGCGATCTTGCCTCGGATCCCACGGAACATGGGGGAGAAGCCCACATCGGCGCCCGTGAACAGGACGATGGTGGCGTTGTCGCGGCTGAGCCGGCTGATCTCCTTCTCGACCTGGGCGGCGATCAGGTCGGGGTCGGAACCCGGTCGGAGCACGTCGTTTCCGCCCCCGGAGAAGGTGATCAGGTCCGGATGCAGCGCGAGCGCCGTGTCCACTTGCCCTTCGCTGATCTGGTGGATCAGCTTGCCGCGCACGGCGAGGTTCGCGTAGGCGAAGTCCGGCGTGCCCTGGCTGAGCACCTCGGCGAACCGGTCCGACCAGCCCCGGTTCCCACCCGGGCTCGTCGGCTCCGGATCACCCAGACCCTCGGTGAAGGAGTCGCCGAGGGCGACATAGCGGGACCACGGATGCATCGGCGTCGTCATTACTCCATTCTCCCCCGCACCACAGCCGTCCGTTCAACGGGTAAGTTCTTATGAAGTGAATACTCCACCCCCTTTCGGTCCTGCCCAGGGGACGAGTGCAGCCGAGCACCTTTCACCCTCGTTTCCGGAGCGTGCCGCGTGGGGTACTGCCGGCAAGCTGCGGGCGTGGCAGGCCGAGGCGCTGGAAGCGTACTTCGTGCACCAGCCGCGGGATTTCCTCGCCGCTGCAACCCCGGGCGCCGGCAAGACCACGTTCGCCCTGCGGCTCGCCGCCGAGCTGAAGGCCCGCCGGTTGATCGACAGCATCACGGTTGTCGCACCCACCGAGCACCTCAAGCGCCAGTGGGCGGATGCCGCTGCTCGGGCGGGCATCCGGCTGGACCCGAACTTCAAGAACGCCAACGGCCGCTATGGCAACCACTACCACGGCATCGCCGTCACCTACGCCCAGGTGGCCAGCCGGGCGGCCCTGCACCGGCAACTCACCCAGTCCAGCCGCACCCTGGTGATCCTGGACGAGGTGCACCACGGCGGGGACGCGCTGAGCTGGGGCGACGCGATCCGGGAGGCCTTCGAGCCGGCCACCCGCCGCCTCTCGCTCACCGGCACCCCGTTCCGTTCGGACACCTCACCGATCCCGTTCGTGAGTTACCTGCCGGACGAGCACGGCATCCGTCTGTCCCAGAGCGACTACAGCTACGGTTATGGCCGCGCACTCGAAGACGGTGTCGTGCGCCCGGTGATGTTCATGGTCTACGCCGGCCACATGAAGTGGCGCACCCGCGCCGGCGACGAGATGGAGGCCAAACTCGGCGAGGGGAACACCAAGGACATCACCTCCCAGGCGTGGCGCACCGCCCTGGAACCCACCGGGCAGTGGATCCCCGCGGTTCTTCGCGCGGCCGACTCGCGTCTCACCCAGGTGCGCCACGGCATCCCGGATGCCGGTGGCCTCGTCATCGCCACCGACCAGACCATGGCGCGGGCCTACGCGGCCATCCTGCAGGAGATCTCGGGGGAGTCGGTGACCGTCGTGCTCTCCGACGAGAAGGAGTCGAGCGACCGGATCGACGAATTCGCGCACAACACCTCGCGTTGGATGGTCGCGGTGCGGATGGTCTCGGAGGGAGTCGACGTGCCGCGCCTCGCCGTGGGTGTCTACGCGACCAGCGCCTCCACGCCGCTCTTCTTCGCGCAGGCCATCGGCCGGTTCGTGCGGGCCCGCCGCCGCGGCGAGACGGCGTCGATCTTCCTGCCCAATGTGCCCAGCCTGCTCAGCCTGGCGAACGCGCTCGAACTGGAACGCGACCACGCCCTCGACCGGAGCAACCGCGATGACGGCGACGACGGCATGTACAACCCCGAAGACGCCATGGTCGCCGACGCCAACAAGTCGGAGAAGGCCTCCGACGACCTCGGCGAGGAGTTCACCTGGCAGGCCATCGACTCCCAGGCCACCTTCGACATGGTGATGTTCAACGGCGACGAGTTCGGCGAACTGGCGGAACCGGGCACCGACGAGGAATTCGACTTCATCGGCATCCCCGGGCTGCTCGAGCCGGAGCAGGTCTCCGAACTGCTGCGGCAGCGCCAGCACCGGCAGGCCAAACGCTCCACCGACCGTCGCAAGGACCCGAGCACGGGCGAGGTCGCTCCGGTGGAACCGCCGCCGCTGTATCGCACCCTCAAGGAGCAACGAACCCTGCTGGCGAGCCTGGTGGGAATGTGGTCGAAGCTCGCCGGTGAGCCCCACGGCATGGTGCATGCCGAACTGCGGCGGGAGTGCGGCGGCCCCGCGGTGGCGCAGGCCAGCGTCACGCAGCTGCAGAACCGGATCGACCTGCTCCGCCGCCGGCTCGGCCGCAGCTGACCGGCGAGAGTGCCCGTTCCGGTCGAGAGTGACCCGCGCAACGGCCACTCTCGATCGGAACGGGCACTCAGGCGACGGCCTGCCGGGGCTCGCCGGCCGCGCCGTCCATTGCCGCGTTCGACCCGACGTCCATGGCCACGTCCAGGGCCGTGAGGATGTCGGCGAGCAGGTCGTCGACGTGCTCGAGGCCGATCGAGAGCCGCACGATCCCGGCGCCGGGCCGGGCGCCGGCCTCGACCGGGCGGTGGGTCAGCGATGCCGGATGCTGCACGAGCGAGTCGACGCCGCCGAGGGAGACGGCATGCGTGATCAGCGCGCAGGCCTCCGTGAACCGCACGGCCGTCTCGAAGCCGCCCGCGAGCTCGAGGGCGATGATCGAACCGGCCCCGCTCGCCTGGCGGCCCAGGAGCCGCTGCGGGTCCTGCCCGGGCAGCCCCGGGTACAGCACCCGGGTCAGGGCGGGATGGCCTACAAGGCCCTCCGCGACCATGCCGGCCGTGGCCTGCTGGGCGCGCACCCGTACCGGCAGGGTGCGTAGCCCCCGATGCAGCAGATACGCCGCGAACGGATGCAGGATCCCCCCGGTCAGGGCCCGAACCTGCCGCAGGCGGACCATCCATTGCTCGGTGCCAGAGACCGTACCGCCCATCACGTCCCCGTGGCCGCCCAGGAACTTGGTCGCACTGTGCAGCACGAGGGTGGCGCCCGATTCGACCGGGCGCTGCAGCACAGGGGTGGCGAACGTGTTGTCGACCAGAACCGGTACGCCGCCGGCCGCCGCGACCACGGCCCGGATGTCGGTCAGTGCCAGAGTCGGGTTGGCGGGGGACTCCAGGATGACCAGCCCCGTGTTCGGCCGGATCGCGTCGGCGACCCCGTCGGCGTCGACCCAGGTCACGCTCGTGCCGAGCAGCCCGGTGGCGAGCACATGGTCGGTTCCGCCGTAGATCGGCCGAAGCGCCACCACGTGGGGCGTGCCGGCGGCGACGGATGCGATCAGCACGGCCGCCAGTGCGGCCATTCCGCTCGCGAAGGCGACGGTTCCCCCGGTGCCCTCCAGCGCGGAGAGCGCCGTTTCGAAGCGGGCGACCCCGGGCTGCCAGAGCCGCTGGTACACCGCGGAGTCACCGTCACGGATCGTTCCTCCGGTGGCCAGGTTCTCGTAGGAGTCGCCACCGCATTCGACACCGGCCAGCGGATTCGTCGTGGAGAGGTCGATCACGGGCACGTGCGACCCGGAAGCGGTCACCCCGGCCATCCCGCCGTGGACGGCGACGGTATCAGGGTGTAGGGCAGGCGCCCGCTGAATCGGTTCGTGCTGTGGCAGCGGTGGCAGCAGTGGCATCGGTGGCGTCATGCACAGACAAAAGCAGATTCTGTGGCGCGACGCAATCCATGGTGCAGACCCTTCCGAATCAGCGGTTGCTTTCGCATAAACTGCTCACGGAAGAAAGAGTGTGGCAATGGAACCGAAGAAAACCGAAATCGACCGGGTCGACCGGGCGCTCCTGCGAGCACTGTCCGTCAACGCCCGCGCCTCCGGAGCGGCGCTGGCCGCGGAGATCGGCGTCGCCGAGTCGACCGTGTCTCTGCGGCTGCGCCGCCTGCAGCAGCTGGGACACATTCGCGGCTATCGTGCGAACATCGACCTCGCCGCGCTGGGCGCGTCCCTGCAGGCGCTGATCTCGGTTCGCCTGGTCAAGCACGCTCGCGTGCAGATCGACGAGTTCCGGGCGGCGGCGCCGCACTGGCCCGGGGTGATCGGCCTGTTCCACACCGCCGGCGCCGACGATTACCTGCTGCACGTGGCCGCGGCCGACGCGTCGGACCTGCGCGATTTCGTCCTGCAGCACCTGGCGGAGCATCCGGCGGTGGCACACACCGAGACCAACCTCATCTTCGAGTACGTCGACGGTGACGGCTGGCAGGACCTGGTCAAATAGTTCGCTTAACGCAGACAGTGCCCCTGCCGAAGCAGGGGCGCTGTCGAAGCTCGTGAGCTACGCGGCTCGGAAAGCCGCCTCGCTGGTTGAGCAGTTGCGCAATTTAGAGGGCGCGGATGTTCTCGGCCTGAGGACCCTTCGGGCCCTGGGTTACCTCGAACTCGACCTTCTGGTTCTCGTCGAGCGACTTGTAGCCGTTCGAAGCGATCGCGGAGTAGTGCGCGAACACGTCGGCGCTTCCGTCGTCGGGAGCGATGAAGCCGAAGCCCTTTTCAGCGTTGAACCATTTCACGGTACCTGTTGCCATTATGAAACTCCTCCAGGAGTGTTAGAAAGGCCCCGACTTTCGAGGCCGTTCGTCGCGGTATTCGTCGTCCGCTTCCGAAAGGAATACGCCGCGGTGACCGGAGTCTCCGCGTTTTAAGACGTGCAAGCACTACAACTACTGAGATAACCCTAGCCCACATCGCCGTGGTGCGTCCGGATTCGGCGGCAATTCGGTTCCAAAGTGTTACGTATATTGCAGGTGATGATCCAATCCGGGTGCACCTGCACTACTCGGTCGTGACAAAGTCGATCAGTTGCTCCACCCGGCCCAGCAACTGCGGCTCCAGGTCGGCGAAGGTGCGCACCCGGCCCAGGATCCGCTGCCAGGCCCGGGCGATGTCGGCCTGGTCCTCATGGGGCCAGCCGAGGGCCTCACAGATCCCGTGCTTCCATTCGACGCTTCGCGCAATCGCAGGCCACTCGGTGAGTCCGAGGCGGTTCGGCTTCACGGACTGCCACACGTCGATGTACGGATGCCCGACCACGAGCACATTCCGGCCGTGCGGACCGCGCGCCACGGCTTCCGCGATCCGGCTCTCCTTCGATCCGCGCACCAGATGATCGACCAGCACCCCGACCCGGCGGGTCGGTCCCGGGCGGAATTCCTTGAGGAGCTCCTCGAGGTTGTCGACGCCCTCGATGAATTCGACGACGACCCCCTCGATCCGCAGGTCGGCTCCCCAGACCTTTTCGACGAGTTCGGCGTCGTGCCGGCCCTCGACGAAGATGCGGCTGGCACGGGCCACCCGAGCCGGGGCATCCCGCACCGCCATCGATCCCGACGCGGTACGGGCGCGGCCCTGCGACGCAGCCCGGGCCGGGACGACGAGCACCACCGGTTCGCCGTCGATCAGGAATCCGCCGCCGAGCGGGAACAGGCGCAGTTTGCCGTGGCGGTCCTCCAGGGTGACGATCTTCTTCTCGATTCGCACCACGGCGCCACAGAAACCGGTCGCGACCTCTTCGACGACCAGGTCCGGCGTGGCCTCCCGGGTCGGAATCACCGTCCGGCCGGCGTCGCGCCAGCCGGGGGAGAGCACGTCCGCGCTGTACCGATCCTGCATGTTCCGTTCGTTCATTATCGGTTTCCTCGCTCCTGCGCCTCGCCGACGCCGGAATCGACGCTAGCGGATGCCCGGTTCGGGCGCCGCTCCCAGACCGGTGGTGTCGGCGGCCGGTAGTAGCCTGTCCCCATGTGCGGTCGATTCATCATCACGGATACGGCGTCCGATCTCGCCGCGATGTTCGACGTCGAGCACGAGGGCGTGAACCTGCCCGAGCCGTCCTGGAACATCAAACCCACCGAACAGATCCCGATCGTGCTCGAGTCCGCTAAGGCCGGGCCGGTCGTGCGCCGGCTCGAGGCCGCGCGCTGGTCCCTGGTCCCCTCCTTCGCGACGGAGCTGCAGGCATCTTTCCCCACATTCAACGCACGCGCCGAAACGGCGGCGGAGAAGCCCACCTTCAAGAGCTCGGTCGTCTCACGGCGCGCGCTTGTGCCGGCCACCGGATACTACGAGTGGCGCACGGTCGGCGGCATGAAGACCCCGTACTTCATCTATTCCGACGACGGCCTGCCGCTGGCCTTCGCCGGACTCTATGCCTGGTGGCGCAACCCGGCCCTGGCTGATGACGACCCGGCGCGGTGGGTGTTGTCGGCGACGATTCTGACCCAGGACGCCGAGGGCGCGGTGGCCGACCTCCACGATCGGATGCCCGTGATCCTGGCCGAGGAATGGTGGGACCAGTGGCTCGACCCTCACACCAGGGGGGACCAGTCGCTGATCGACGCCGCGGTGGCCGCCTCCCGGGAGGCGGACGAGAGCCTGCGATTCCACGAGGTCGCCCCGGTGCGGGGTAACGGCCCGGAACTCATCGAACCGGTCGGGGCGCCGTCGTCGGTCTGACGTTCGACCGGGTACGCTCGTTTCATCGGCCCGGCGACCAGTGCGGGCACCGCTCGAAAGGATCGCACCATGAACGCCGTCGCCTTCACCGTCGCAATGGCCATCTTCGTCTTCGGTCTCTGGCTGTTCGGGTTCGCGTTCGAGGTGACGGCGTATCAGCTGCCGATCTTCCTCGGCGGCATCCTCTGCGTCTCCCTCGCCGTGGCCATTCCGGTGCAGATCCTTCGCGACTAGCACGCACACACCGGCTCCGGAGGGCGCACCGTGCGTGCCAGCCAGAGGACAGATCCCGTGGCCTTCCACGCCGAGGGCCCCGTCTGGTCCCAGCAGTGGGGTGGGCTGCGCTGGGTGGACATGTTCACTGGCGACATACTCTCCCTGCACGGGGACACCGTGAGCCGGCGCCACGTCGGCACGCTCGCCGCGGCGCTTCGGCCCCGGAGCGCCGGCGGCGCCGTCATCGCACTCGAACACGGATTCGCACTCGAGGACTCCACGGGCAACATCATCGAGCTGAGCGCGCTCTGGGACGACCCCGGACTGAGGATGAACGAAGGTGGCTGTGACCCGGACGGCCGCTTCTACTGCGGTTCCATGGCCTACGACCAGGCTCCGGGGGCGGGAAGCCTTTACCGGCTGGATCCGGACGGCACCGTGACGACGGTCCTCGAGAACCTCACCATCTCGAACGGGCTGGAATGGAGCCCGGACGGCTCCCTGGCCTACTTCAACGACACGCCGACCGGCCGCATCGCCGTGCTCGACTACAGCCGGGAGTTCGGCCTGACCGGCCTGCGACCCTTCGTCGAGATTCCGGCCGAGGCGGGCTACCCCGACGGGCTGACGGTGGACAGCCAGGGTTGCGTGTGGGTAGCCCTCTACGGCGGGAGCGCCGTGCGCCGCTACATGCCCGACGGCCGACTCGATGCGATCGTCGAGGTCGGCGCCACCAACGTGACCGCGTGCACCTTCGGCGGTCCGGAGCTGAAGCAGCTTTTCATCACCACCTCGCGGGAGAATCGGGGCCCCGATCAGGACCCGCTGGCCGGGTCGCTGTTCATGGCCGAGGTCGGCGTCGCCGGTCGCCCGGTGCGGGAGTTTGCCGGCTGAAACGACACATCACCGAAGCAGACCGGCTACCAGGTTGATCAGGGTCGCCAAGATGAACGAACCGAACAGGTACGAGAGCAGGCTGTGGCGCAGCGCCGTCATCCGGATCGCGTGCGACTGCAGGCTGGTGTCGGACACTTGGAACGTCATCCCGATGGTGAAGGCCAGATAGGCGAAATCACCGTAGCGGGGAGGCGAGGCCTGATTGAAATCGACCCCTCCGTCAGGACCGGCGTAATACAACGAGGCATAGCGGAGCGTGAACAGTGTGTGCACCAGAATCCAGGAGAGCCCGACGCTGAGCACCGCGGCCGCGGCCATGATCCCCCGTTCGGTGCCGGACGTGGCAGGGGTCTCCACCAGGAGGAAGACCAGGGCGCCGAGGCTGCCCAGGCTGCTCAGAAGAATCAGGATGTCGGCCGCGCCTCGGGACGGATCTTCCTGAGTGGCATGGCTGGCCGTGTTCTCCACATTCATGGGGCCGATGATGAGCCATACCCAGGTGACATACGTCACGCACGCCGCCGCCCAGCCTGCGACAGGCGCCAGTGTCCAGTTCGCGGCCGTGCCGACCAGGGCTGCGGCAAGGACACCCGCAGTCAGCATGCCGAGGAGTCGGGTACTCGAACGGTGGAGCCGTCGGCTGCGCGTGGTCATATGCCGATCGTGCCATGAATTCAGGTGCCGCCGGTCCGAGGCACGAAGCGTGTCCGGCGAGATGCCAGCCAGGGTCGGTAGGGTGTTGTAACGATTGGCCGGCTGCTCCACCGCCGGCCGCACTAACGCTGAAAGAGACCGCTGGATGTCAGATAGCCCGGCCGCGGCGTCGCCCTACGAGGTGCTCGGCGTCAGCCCGTCGACGAGTGACGAGGAACTTCGTCGCGCCTACCGTCGCCTGCTGCGCCACACGCATCCGGATGTCGGCGGAGACGCCGCCGCCTTCCACACCGTGCAGATCGCGTGGGAACGGGTGGGAACCCCGGCCGATCGCGCCGACTACGACCGCCGGCGGTATCCGGACTCGGACCCCGAGCCCGAACGCCCTGCCTATGCCTCCGGGGCCGGCCGAGGACAGGCCGCGCAGGCGGGGCCACGGGCGCGCATGTACGGCCATCCGGGCGGTGAGGCACGCCAGCGCTACCTCGATCTGCTCCGGGAGTGGGCCGGGCGGGGAACCTCCATCGAGGACCCGTTTGCCCCCGCGCTCATCCGTTCGGCGCCACGGGAGATCCGGCACTGGCTGGCGAAGGCCCTGGCCGAGGAATCGACCGCGCAGCTCGTCTCCGCCCTCGGGATCGGCTTCACGGCCTGGCATGACGTGGCGGCCGGCGCGCACGGAGGCAAGGTCGATCACGTGGTTCTCGGTCCGGCCGGTCTCTTCGCGGTCCTGTCCGAGGACTGGGGTGGGCCGGTGCAACTGCGCCGCGGGGAGCTCGTCGGTGATGCGCTCGGTTCGGATGACCGCCCGATCGAAGACGTCGAGGGTGCCGTTCGGGCTCTGGCGAAGTCACTTCGGGTTCGGTTCACTGCCGTGTTGATCGTGCTGCCCGACGAGGCCCTGACGGATCTGCTGACGGTCCCCGGCCGCGGCCGGCGCCCGACCGTGATCACGCTGCCTCGGTCCCGGTTGATCGGAGTGCTGCGCAGTGGGCTGCCCGGAATCGACCGCGGCAGTTTTGAGAAGGTGTTCGAGCTGCGGAGCCGCCTGCAGGACGGAATCCGCTTCATTTCGGACTAGCCCCTCAGCGCAGGCCCAGCTTGTCGACCCAATACCCCAGGAATTCCGCTCCGGCCGCGTCGTGGATCAGGGAACCCTCCACGATCACGGGGTAGGGGCGCTCGAGAATGCCGTCGGAGGGTCGCACGTCCACATGCGAGACGTCGTAGCCGGCTGCATGCAGGTGGTCGGCCATCAGGTAGTCACTGCGCGAGTCCCCGACCGATCGCCAGACACGGGGGAGGCCCCCCGATTCGGAGAAGAAGGCCAGCGCCCGCTCCGCGCCGCGGTCCTTGTCCAGGGTGACCGACTCGATGTCGGTCGAGATGATCGTCGGGTCGATCCGGAATCCCACAGTGCCGGCCTGGTCCGGCACCACTCGATCACCGAAACGGATTCCCAGGCCGAGTTCCACCATCACCGAGAATGCGGCCTCGTTGAACACCGCCGCGGCGCCCTGGTAGCGGCCGTGGTCGGCATCCGTGCGCTGCTCGACCGAGACCATGGCCTGCTTGGTCTCGTCGAAGAACATCGTGTCGTCGAACCGGTCGACCACGAGGTTGCGGAGCCGGTCGACGGCGACGGCCGGCAGGGCCACGCTGTCGTCGACGACGATCTCGCCCATCCCCGCGGCCGTGATCGGGAACCAGACGGCCCCCTTCTCGCAGACCCCGTACATCCGCATCGACTCGGGCAGGCCGGCCGCGCGAAGGGGCGCGACGACCTGCTCGCGGATGAAGGTCGACGAGCGCCCGGTGATGAACGCGATCGGAACGTTGGCTCCGGCCAGGCTGATCAGGTCCGTGATGATGCTGGGCGTGGCAATGGTTCGGGTCACCGGACTGGCGATCGGCCCGTCCACGTCGAGCAGCAGGCCAAGGGGAGAGGGTGTTTCGCGCATACCCCAGTGTTTCACGGGCGCACACTCTGACCGGTCAGCGGACTCCGACCGTCACCTTCCCGTTGGTGGTCGCCGCGGTGACGGATCGCCGGGAGGACGGGTCGCTCGGGACCGATCTGCTGTCGATCTCGCCGTTGGTCGTGCGGGCGTCCACCCGGTACGTCACCCCGTCCGCCGGCAGCCGCACCGTGATCGCGCCGTTGGTGCTCCGGGCCTGAACCGTGGAAGGCGGGTCGAGGAAGTCGAGCGCGACCCCGCCATTGGTGGTCGTGGCGGCCACCCGTCGGGAGCCGGAGTCGCGCACGTCGATCGCCCCGTTGGTCGTTCGAAGTTCGAGGTCGCCCCGGCTGCCGTCGGTCGTGATGGCTCCATTCGTCGTTTCCAGGGTCAGGGCCCCGGTCAGGCCGGTCGCGGTGAGACGTCCGTTCCGGGCGACGACGTTCAGCGGCAACGCTGTGGGGAGGCGCACTGTCAGCTCGACCGAGCAGAAACCGAACCACCGACCGGGGCAGCCGCCGGAGATGCTGGTGACGCCGGCCTCGGTGGTGACCCGCAGCGACGGTGCCGCGCCGACATAGGTGCCGCGAGCCTCGACGTACACCCGATCGTCCGGGCTGGGCCGCAGGTCGACGGATGCGTTGGGCACCGTGGCAAGAACCCGCGGGCCGGCGTCGACAATCTGGGTATCCGCGTAGGTCCCGCCGAGGCTTCCCCCGCGCAGGACTGTCCCGATCACGACCACACCGACCACGATCGCCACGGCGACCACGGACAGCGTCACGATCAGCGCGGTTCGGCTGCCCGAGGACATCGGCGTGCCGGACGGCGGCCGGGTGGGCGGCTGCGCGAGTGGTTGTGCGTGCGGCGGGAGCGGCGTCTCGGTCATCGCGGGCCTCCAAACGGTCGAGCGGCGAGGGGCGTGCCGCTGCCGACGAGGATACCCGGCCACGGAACGCCTATTCTTGAACACGATGATTACGCGACGAATGGCGGCCCTGCGCCTTGATATCCCGATCGAGATGGCGCAGCGCCACGAACTGCCCTCCCGGATGTCGGAGGCCGAACTGGTCGAGATCGAGCGCAACCCGCCGCCATGGCTCGTGCAGTCCCGGGCCAACCGCACCGGCAAGAAGCCGGTCTGGGTGGAACTCCGCTGCGACGTCTGCGGCTTCACCGAGGCCGCTCGGCCCAAGAAGTGGTGGCCCGCCTTCACCTACTTGACCTGCGACTACCACGGCTCCGAGGAATTGCCGGATGCTGCGGTCGGACTCAGCCGCTCCGAGGTCGACGGTATCGGCAACGCCTTCATCGGAGTCGTCGACGAGGCACCCTAGGCCGGGCTGGAACCAATTCGACGGAGAATTTGGCTCAAACACCCGTTTTTGAGCCGAAATGCGGTGTCTGGCGCAAAATCTCCGTCGAATTCGTGAGGGGAGAGTACACCTCGCCTGGTGCGTCCCCGTGCACCCGGTTGGTGTCGGTCAGCCCGCTCAGCCGGGGTAATTTGGCGGTAGCCGCCTGAGACCGGAGGACTTCTGACCATGCTGCGCACCCTGGGTGTTTTCATCGCCCGTCACCGGTTCACCTCCCTGCTGGTCTGGGCGTGCACGATCGCCGCGTGCGTGGCGACCGCACTGTTCGGGATAACCGGTGAGAGCCTGTTCCAGCGGCTCTCCAGTGCCGGTCCCACCGTCGAGGGTGACGCGAGCCAGGCCGCCGACCTGCTGCAGGGCAACGACGGCGAAGACACGGTGTCCCTGTCCCTGCTCGTCCACGGGGTCGACCTGTCCGCGCCGGATCTGGCCGCAATCCTCACTGCGGCCACGACCGACCTGACCGAGATCGACGGGGTGTCCGGCGTCGCTGATCCGCTCGCCGTCCCGCCGCTCCCGGACGGCGCGCCGAACCCGGCTGCGGTGCCCCTCCTGGCACCAGACGGCACCGGACTGCTGCTGAACGTCCAGATGGAGGCACCCGACGGTGATCTCAGCGGTGAGCTGCTGGGGGAGGTGGAGGACCGGCTGGCCGTGGCGGCCGACGACGTGCGGCAGATCGAGCCGGGAGCCACCGTGGAGGTCGGCGGAACCCCGCTGCTGGTGGAATCCCTGGTGGCGGTCGCCGAGGCCGACCTGCGGAAGGGCGAACTGATCGCGTTACCCATCGCCCTGCTGGTGATGCTGATCATCTTCGGCGGTTTCCTGGCGGCCGGCATTCCCCTGATCGGGGCGCTGGCGTCGATCGCCGGGGCTCTCGGGGCCCTCTACGTCTTCAGCTACCTGATGGAGATCGACACCACGGTGCTCAACGTCATCACCGTGATCGGGCTGGGACTCTCCATCGACTACGGGCTGCTGATCGTCAGCCGGTTCCGGGAGGAATTCCGGGCCCTCATGGAACGGGCCGGCGATAGTGAGACCCGCTCGGAACGGCACGAGCGTATGCTTCAGGCCGTGGGCGTGACGGTCGACACGGCCGGCCGCACGGTGCTCTACTCCGGCCTGACCTTCGCCATAGCCACGGTGGGCCTGCTGGTCTTCGAACCGACGATCATCCGGGCCATCGCCATCGGCGCAGTCTCCGTGGTGCTGATCGCGATCCTGACGGCGCTCGTGCTCGTGCCGGCGCTGCTCGGGTATTTCGGCGAACGACTCGTGAAGCCGGGCCTGCTGACCCGCGTCCCCGGTCTCGGCCCCCTCCTGACCCGCTTCGGCGACGTCGCCCCCCGGGAAGGCGTCTTCTCCCGGCTGACCCGCCGGGTGCAACGGGCGCCCGTGCTCGTGTCGCTGGGCGGCATCGCCCTGCTCCTCCTGCTCGGGAGCCCCGCCCTGAACATCACCGTGGCCAGCGGCGGCGCCGACGCCATCCCGAAGGCCTCGACCCAGTACGGGTTCGTCGCGGCGCTGAACCACTACTTCCCCCTCGCCACCGCCCCGCTCGTGCAACTCGTCTCGGACACCGACGAGGGATCCGCCGCGGCCTGGGCCTCGGCGGTGGCGACGCTGCCGAACGTCACGGGCACAACACCGCCGGTGGAAGTCAACGGCTACTGGGTGTCGCGGGTCGGCGTCGAGCAGAACGAAGGTCCGGCCGTCGTGCGGGAGATCCGGGACGACCGGCCCGACTTCGAAAACTGGGTCGGTGGCACGGATGCCGCGTCGGTCGACTACGTCGACTCCCTGGTCGTCAGCGCCCCCTGGGCTGCCCTGATCATCGCCGGCGCCACGTTCCTGCTGCTCTTCCTGATGACCGGTTCCGTGGTGGTCCCGCTCACCGCCCTCGTGATCAGCGTCATCTCGCTCGGCGCCTCCGTGGGCATCCTGGTCTGGGGATTCCAGGAGGGAAATCTCGCCGGGCTGCTCGACTTCGACGCCGACACGATCGCCGGCGTGGACCCTCTGGTCCTGACCCTCGTGCTCACCTTCGGCTTCGGTCTGGCCATGGACTACGAGATGTTCCTCCTCGCCCGGATCAAGGATTACCACGACGCCGGGGAGAGCACGCGCTTGGCGATCGTGACGGGTCTGCAGAGCTCGGGCCGGATCATCTCCTCCGCGGCCCTGATCATCGTGATCGTCTTCGCCGGGTTCGCCACCGGCAACCTGCTGCAGATGAAACAGATCGGAGTCGCCCTGGCCGTGGCCGTGCTTCTGGATGCGACCCTCGTGCGCACCATCGTGGTGCCCGCCGTGATGACCGCACTCGAGAAGGGACTGTGGTGGGCGCCCCGGTGGATGCATCCGATCCACGCTCGCTTCGGGATGCGGGAGTAGTCGCGGGAGTCGGCTGCGGCTACACCGGGGCCGGTTCGTCCACGTCGTCGTGATGGACCCGGTCGGCCAGGCTGCCCAGCGGCTCGCCGCTGCCGCCCCACTGCCGGGCGATGATCTCCGCGGCGATGGACACGGCCGTCTCCTCCGGAGTGCGGGAGCCGAGGTCCAGCCCGATCGGGCTGTGCAGCCTCGCCAGGTCCGTCTCGCCCAGACCGGCCTCGCGAAGCCGGGCCAGCCGGTCCTCGTGGGTGCGCCGCGAGCCCATCGCTCCGATGTAGGCGAACGGGCCATGGGTCAGGGCCACCTCGAGGAGCGGCACGTCGAATTTCGGGTCGTGGGTGAGCACGCAGACGACACTGCGCTCGTCCACGAGCCCGGCCTCGACCTGCTCGGTCAGGTAGCGGTGCGGCCAGCCGACGACGACTTCGTCGGCGTCCGGGAAGCGGGCCGAAGTGGCGAAGACCTCCCGGGCGTCACACACGGTGACGCGATAGCCGAGGAAGGAAGCCAGCCGGGCCAGAGCGGCGGCGAAATCGATGGCGCCGAACACCAGCATCCGTGGGCGCGGGGCATAGCTGTTAACGAAGACCTGCATGCCCGCACCGCGTCGCTCGCCGTCGGGACCGTAGGTGAGGGTGCTGTTGCGCCCGGCGGCGAGCAGCCCGCGGGCGTCGTCGCTGACCGCCCGGTTGGCGCGGTCCGAGCCCAGGTCGCCGGTGGAGCCGTGCGGCCGGATGACCAGGTGCCGGCCCAGCCGGCTGGGATCGGGGTGCTCGATCACGGTCGCGACCCCCACCGGAACCGAATCGGCGATGTCCTGCTCCACGGCGGCCAGCTCCGGGAAGCTCACCCGGCTGACGGGCTCGACGAAGACGTCGAGGATTCCGCCGCAGGTCAGACCCACGGAGAAGGCGTCGTCGTCACTGATGCCGTAGCGCACGAGCACCGGCCGCCCGCCCTCGATGACCTCGGTCGCGAGGTCGTAGACGGCACCCTCGACGCAGCCGCCGGAGACCGATCCGACCACGGCGCCGTCCGCGGTCACCAGCATCGACGCTCCCGCCGGTCTGGGGGCGGACTGGAAGGTGCGCACGACGGTGGCTAGTCCGGCGACGCCGCCGGACTGCCATCCCGTCAGTAACGGATTCAGGACCTCACGCACGGGGACTGACCCTTCCGGTTACGCTCATCCGGGCCTACCGGCCGCCGGCGCGGCGGCCGAGGCGATAGGCGACGAACGCAACCGCGGCGATCACGCAGAGAAGCTTCGGCAGGCTGCTGAGCTGGTCCAGGACGATGCCCTTAGCCAGTTCGAACGCGTTCAGGCTGGTCTCGGCGGCGGCGGCCGCTTGGGGCGGGCGCGGTGCGGGAGTCGTCGTGATCGGCGGTGCCGGTGGTGCGGCGGCCGCCGATTCCGTCGTGTCGGTGCCCGCTCCGGCGACCTGCCCGGCTGCGGGCTCCGCCTGGTCCGGAGCCGGACCCGCGACCATAGCCTGCAGGTTCTCGGCGAAGAGGGACATCATCTGGTCCGTGACGCTGCCGATGATGCTGCGCCCCATCGCGGCTACCTTGCCGGAGAGGCCCACGTCGGCACTGACCGTGCCCAGGGTTCGACCCTCCGCCTCGACGAGGGTGAGGGTGGCCGTTCCCTGCGCCGTGCCCTGACCGCGGGTCTCCTGAGCGCGCCCCTCGAACACGGCGCGATGCGCGTCGCCATCCCGCTCGAGAACGGTCATCTGGCCTCTGTATTGCATGGTCACCGGACCCAGTTTCACTTTCATTCCGACCTGATAGGCGTCGTCCGAAAGCTTGTTCAGCACCTGTGCCCCCGGCACGCAGCCGGCGACACGTTCGAAGTCCATCAGAGTCTTCCACACCTCGTCGATCGGTGCGGCGACGGAGAACGTGCTGTTGATGTCCATTATCGGGTCCTCGTATTCTCGTGTGTGTCCGAACGGTCGGCGCGAATCGCCGCCGCCACTTCAGCCAGGGCCGCATAACTGTGGCCGCTGACGAATGCGTCCACAAACGGCAACGCGGCCGCCATGCCGCCCACCACCGGCTGGTAGTCGAGGGCGACCTTCCTCGGGTTGACCCAGACGATGCGGTAGGCCAGGCGACGCAGGCGGGCCATCTGGGTACGCACCGAATCCGGGTCGTCCAGGGCCCACCCGTCCGAGATGATCACGATGACCGCCCCGCGGGCGAGGCCGCGCCGACCCCAGGTATCCGTGAAATGACGGATGCTCTCCGCCAGCCGCGTGCCGCCCGCCCAGTCCTGGGTGCTGGCGGCCGCCCGGGCCAGAGCCTGGTCCGGGTCGCGCACCGCGAGCTGACGAGTCAGCCGTGTCAATCCGGTCGAGAAGATGAAGGCCTCCGCCTCCGCCTCGGCCGCGGCGACTGCGCCCTGCAGGAGCGACAGGAACACCCTCGTATACGGCTCCATCGATCCGGATACGTCACACAGCAGAATCAGGCGGCGCAATCGCGTGCGCCGGCGCCGGTAGACCAGGCGCACCGGCTCCCCACCGGTGTGCTGCGCCGCCCGTGCCGTTCGGCGCAGGTCCAGTCTCGGGGCGCTCCAGATGGTCTTCCTGGTGCGGCGGCTGACGCGTTCCGGCGTGGCGAGGGCGATCCGGCGCACGAGCTGACGCATCCGGGCGACCTCGTCCGGGGCCAGATCTGCAAAGGATTTCTGGTGCAGGCGCTCCTCGGCGGCCGCCGTCACCAGGATCGTGTCCCGCTCCGGCGCATCCGGGTCAATCGAGCCGTCCCCGCCCGGGGTCAGGGCCGGCGGCTGGGGCAGCAGCACCGGTTCCGCAGCGACCGCCGGCCGGTTGTCCGACGCGGTCGGCCGGGTGCGGGGTTCGGCGCCGATCGACGGCGGCGCGTTCTGGTCGCCGCGGAAATCCGCCGGGTCGAGGGTGCCGGCGAACACGGCGTCGAAGACCGCGTCGAATACGGGCACCTGCTCCCGGGACGAGACCAGGACCACCCGGCACGTCCAGTACAGCGGGTCGCGCGCATGCGGCGGAACCAACCGGAGGGCCTCCGCCAGCCGGGCGGCACGGTCCGGGGAACTCGGGACGCCCGCGCGGCGCAGCGCCGCGCTGAACCCGACCGCCAGTGCGGCCGCTTCGACGCTGGTCCGGCCGGCCCCGGACCGGTCGACGAGGCCCGGCGAAGCCAGGTCAGCCATGGTCGCCCACCAGCCACGCGGCCCCGCGGCCGAGCGCCAGATCGAGGTCGTCGCGGTTCTTCAGAATCGATCCCCAGGTCTGATCCACGCCTTCGGCGTCGAGCTGGCCGACGCCGAGCACGCTCAGGGCCGAGACCCAGTCGATGGCCTCGGCGATCCCCGGTGGCTTCGCCAGGTCCAGGGAGCGCAGCCGGGTGATGGCCGACGCCGCCTGCAGGGCGATCGGTGCGGCGCTGTCCG
This sequence comes from Cryobacterium sp. TMT3-29-2, assembly GCF_004564305.1. Classification (NCBI taxonomy): domain Bacteria; kingdom Bacillati; phylum Actinomycetota; class Actinomycetes; order Micrococcales; family Microbacteriaceae; genus Cryobacterium; species Cryobacterium sp. TMT3-29-2. The sequence goes on along the minus strand of NZ_SOGK01000065.1, from coordinate 70,638 downwards.
GCACCCGGCGGCGCACGATCTCGGCGATCCGCTGCGGCGTCGGATAGTCGATCCAGTGGTACAGGCACCGCCGGGTCAGGGCATCGTGCAGGTCACGGGTGCGGTTGGAGGTCAGGATCACGATCGGCGGATGCGTGGCCCGCACCGTGCCCAGCTCGGGGATCGTCACGGCCGCCTCGGCCAGCAGCTCAAAGGTGAAGGCCTCAAATTCGGCATCGGCCCGGTCGATCTCGTCGAGGAGGAGCACCGCCGGCCGGGGCCCGCGGTGCTCGATGGCCTGCAGGAGTGGGCGGCGCAGCAGATACTCCGGGCCGAACAGTTCCGTCTCGGCTAGGTTGGCCTGGCGGGCCTCGGCCAGCCTGATGCCCAGCAGCTGGCGCGGGTAGTTCCACTCGTAGAGCGCCTCGCCCGCGTCGATGCCCTCGTAACATTGCAGCCGGAACAGGGGCGTATCCAGCACCCGGGCCAGCGCCTTGGCGGCCTCAGTCTTGCCGACGCCGGGCTCACCCTCCAGCAGGATAGGCTGCGGCAGGCGCACCGCCAGGAACATCGCGGTGGCGAGGCCCTCGTCGCCCAGATAGTCGACCGCGTCCAGGGCGTCCAGCAGGGCAGGCACGTCGGGGATCATCCGGCGAACGTCGTCCTCGGCTCCCGTGCGAGCGGCACCGGTCATTGTTTCTGTCCTGACTGCGCCGGTCCCGACCGTGCCTGCCCCGATTCGGCGAGCGCCCGCTGATAGTCCGCCTCGGTGTCGATGTCCAGGGGGATCGGTCCCGCCACGACGACTTCGCACACCTCGGCGGCACGCTGCTCCAGGAGCGCCCAGACCGCCTTGTCACCGTGGAGCGCGGCCAGGTCCGGGTGCACCGATCGGTCGAAGGCGAACGGATGTCCCACGCCGTCGACGTAGCGGCACACGGCGAGGTGAGAATCGCCCCGGCCCTCCAGCAGGCGTTGCACGGTCTCCGGGCGCACACCGGGCTGGTCGCCCAGCAGAAGCACCAGCACGTCGGTGTCCGGGTGAAGTGCCTGGATGGCGGCCGCGATCGATGAGGAGCAACCGGCACCGGACGCGGGATTGATGACGACGTCGCAGCCGTCGGTGTCCACGCTCTGCCGGACGGCGTGCTCCGCTCCGCCCAGGGCCAGCAGGATCTGGTCGAAGCCGCTTGCCCGTGCGATTGCGAGAACCGCATCCAGGAGCACCCCGTCGCCGTAGGGGAGGAGCTGTTTGGGTCGGCCCAACCGACGTGACTCCCCGGCGGCCAGGATCAGCCCGGCAATGCGTGGTTCATGTGGCGACGACATACCGCACCGGATCGGCGAGGAAGCTGCGGCGGCAGGACTCGGAACAGAAGTAGACGGTTTCCCCGTCGTGCGGTGCCCGCGGCGTCGAATCCCCGAGGGTGACGGACATGCCGCACACCGGGTCGACGACGACGGGAACCGTGTCCGGGGAAGGTGCCTGTGCCGCCGGCCACTTGGCCCGCTCGGCGACGAGCTGGGCCAGGATGGACAGCGCGATCTCGGCGGGGGAGCGGGCACCGAGCTGCAGCCCGGCCGGGCTGTGTACGAGCGCCCGCTGTTCCTCCGTGACGTTGAGGGAGGCCAGCACGGCGGCGCCCCGGGCCTGGCTGGCGACCAGGGCGATGTAGGGCACCTCGGCGTTCAGGGCGGCCTCGAGGACGGGCTCCTCGTCACGCCCGTGCGACGCCACGATCAACGCCGCGTCGTCTGTCCGAGGCAACGCATCGGCTCCCACCGTGCGGTGCATCTCCAGACCCAGCGGGCGCCCCAGGGCCACGAGGGCCTGTGCCACCGGCGTCGTTCCGATGACCAGCACCCGTGGCGCGGGCACGGACGGCTCGAGGAAGATCTCGACGGCGCCGCCGCTGAGGCACGGGTTCGACACCTGCACGGCTCCCTCCTCGCGCACCTGGGATGGTTCGCCCGCCACAACGCGCAGCAGGAGGGGCTCGTGGGCGGCCAGACTCTTCAGACCGTATTCCCGCACCGACGCTTCCACACAGGCGCCGCCGACGAATCCCTCGAGCGTGCCGTCGGCCAGCAGCAGGCCGGTGTCCCCGGCCCGGGCGCTCGTGGGATGCTGGGCGCGCACCACGGTGGCGCGCACGAACGGCTCCCGGTTTACTGCCAGTGCCCGAGCCCTCTCCGCGAGGGCGTCTCTCATTTCCGTCATGGCGACCCGCGGATCAGATCGGCGGGCGTGGCCGGCCCTGCATGGCCTCCCAGACCCGGGCGGGGGTGCACGGCATATCCATGTGCGTGATGCCGAAGGGCGCGAGGGCGTCGACCACCGCGTTGACGATGGCCGGTGGCGACCCGACGGTGGCGGACTCGCCGATGCCTTTCGCTCCGATCGGGTGGGGCGGCGACGGGGTCACGGTGAACCCGGTCTCCCAGTCCGGCACCTCCAGAGCCGTGGGGATGAGGTAGTCCATGAAGGTGCCGCCGAGGTTGTTGCCCTCCTTGTCGAACTCGATGAACTGCATCAGGGCCATGCCGACCCCGTCGGTGAGGCCGCCGTGCACCTGCCCCTCGATGATCATCGGGTTGATCCGGGTGCCGCAGTCGTCGACGGCGATGAACCGGCGCACCGTGACGTGACCGGTACCGGGGTCGACGTCCACCACGCAGATGTAGGCGCCGAAGGGGAAGGTCAGGTTCGGCGGATCGTAGGTGACCTCGGCATCGAGGTTGCCGTCGATCCCTTCCGGCAGGGTGACCGTGCCATGCGCGCCCATCGCGATCTCCGCCATGGTCTTGCCGACGCTTGGGTCGCCCTTGACGAACCAGCGGCCCTTCTCCCATTCGAGGTCTTCGGGCCGGGCCTCCAGCATCGCGGCCGCGATGAACTTGGCCTTCTCCCGCACCTTTCGTGCGACCAGAGCCACGGCTGCGCCACTGACGGGGGTCGACCGGCTGCCGTAGGTGCCTAGACCGAACGGGGTCTGGTCAGTGTCCCCGTGCACGACGTCGATGTCTTCCGGGGGGATGCCGATCTCCTCGGCTACGATCTGGGCGAAGGTCGTCTCATGGCCCTGCCCCTGGCTCTGCACCGAGATGCGAACGACGGCCTTTCCGGTGGGATGGATGCGCAGCTCGGCTCCATCCGCCATGCCCAGGCCGACGATGTCCATATGCTTGCGCGGCCCGGCGCCCACGGTCTCGGTGAAGAAGGAGATTCCGATCCCCATCAGCTCGCCGCGAGCGCGCTTCTCCTGCTGTTCGCGCCGCAGGTCGTCGTAGCCGGCCATCTCCATCGACTTGCGCAGCGCCTGCTCGTAGTTGCCCGAGTCGTACTCCCACCCGGTCTTGTTCTTGTACGGGAACTGCTCGGGCTTGATCAGGTTCATCAACCGCAGTTTCGCGGGGTCCATCTCCAGCTTGTGTGCGAGCATGTCCACGAGCCGTTCGACCAGGTAGACCGCCTCGGTGACCCTGAAGGAACAGGCATAGGCGACGCCGCCCGGCGCCTTGTTCGTGTACACGCCGGTCACCTTGCAGTGCGCGGCCTGAAGATCGTAGCTGCCGGTGAAGATGTGGAAGAAACCGGCCGGGTACTTCGTTGGCTGGGCGGTGGCGTTGAAGGCGCCGTGGTCCGCGAGCACGGTCGACCGCACGGCGAGAATCTTGCCGTCCTTCGTGGCGGCGATCTCGCCCTGCATGATGTAGTCGCGGGCGAAGGAGGTGCTCATCAGGTTCTCGGACCGGTCCTCCATCCACTTCACCGGCCGTCCGGTCACGATCGACCCGACGACGGCGAGGATATAGCCGGGGTAGATCCCGACCTTGTTGCCGAAGCCACCGCCGATATCGGGGGAGACGATGCGGATCTTGTGCTCGGGGATGCCCGACACGATCGCGAACAGGGTTCGGTGCGCGTGTGGCGCCTGACTCGTCTCGTACAGGGTCAGCGCGCCTTCGATCGGTTCGAAGTCGGCGACGGCCCCGCAGGTCTCCATCGGTGCCGGGTGCACGCGGGGGTAGACCACCTCTTGGGACACGACGACGTCCGCGGAGGCGAAGACCGCGTCGGTCTCGGCCGAGTTGCCGGCCTCCCAGTCGAAGATGTGGTTGTCGGTGCGGCCCTCAAGGTCATCGCGGATGACGGGGGCGCCGGGGTCGAGGGCCGTGCGCACGTCGATGACCGGCGGCAGCACGTCGTAGTCGACCTCGATCAGCTCGAGTGCGTCGCGCGCTGCGTACCGATCCTCGGCGATCACGAAGGCGACCTCCTGCCCCTGGAATCGCACCTTGTCGGTGGCGAGCACCGCCTGCACGTCGGCGGACAGGGTCGGAGCCCAGGCAAGCTTGAGGCCGAGCAGGTCCTGGCCGGTGATCACGGCCACCACGCCCGGGTGGGCGAGCGCGGCGCTGGTGTCGATCGACACCAGGCGGGCGTGCGCCACGGGGGAGCGCAGGATGGCGCCGTGCAGCATCCCGGGCAGCACGATGTCATCGACGTAGTGCCCCTTGCCCCGCACGAAGCGGGGGTCTTCCTTGCGCTGGATGCGGCCGTAACCGATCGGGCGGTTCTCGTCTCCGGCTGCCGGATTCGCCGCCCGCTCCTCGATGATGGTCATGCCGTCACCTCTTCTCCTGCGTTCTCTTCCATCTCGTCCATTCGGTCCTGCCCCGCGGGGTGGGCCGCCGCCCACTGCACCGAGCGCACGATGGTCGCGTAGCCGGTGCACCGACACATCTGGCCGGAGATCGCCTCGCGGATCTCCCCGTCGTCCGGGTGCGGGTTGTGGTCCAGCAGTGCCCGGGCGGTGAGCATCATCCCCGGCGTGCAGAACCCGCACTGCAGGCCGTGTTCCTCCATGAACCCCTGCTGCACGGGATCGAGCGTGGCCCCGGTGGCGAGACCCTCGACCGTGGTGATGGAATGGCCGTCGGCCATCGCCGCGAGCACCGTGCAGGATTTGACCGGCCGGCCGTCCATCAGCACGACGCAGGTTCCGCAGTTCGAGGTGTCACACCCCCAGTGCGTCCCGGTCAGCCGCAGCTGGTCGCGGATGAAGTGAACGAGCAACACCCGGGGTTCGATCTCCTCGGTGATGTCAGTGCCGTTGATGGTCATGCTGATCTGCATGGACTTAGCCTTCCTGAGCTTCGCCGGCGCGGGCGGCAGCGCGCCGCAGCACCCGCCGGGTGAGTTCGTCGGCAAGGTGCCGCTTGTAGTCGACTGGACCCCGCTGGTCGGCGACCGGGTCGCTCGCCAACGCGGCGAGCCGCCCGGCCGCTACGAACAGTTCTTCCCCCGGCCGGTGGCCGCGCAGCAGGGTCTCGGCCTCGGTCACCGTCCCTTCGATGCCAACGGCGGTCAGACCGATGGTGACGTCGTCGATCGTGCCGTCAGAGGCCAGGGACACCGCTGCTCCCGCCGCGACAACGGCCCAGTCACCGACGCGACGTTCGACCTTCTCGTAGGCGCTGCCCGAGTGGGGGCGGATCGGGAAGCGCACCTCGACGAGGAGTTCGTTGTGAGCCACGGCGGTCTCATAGGGCCCCTTGTGAAAGTCGTGCATGCTGAGCACGCGCTCGCCGCCGGGCCCGCGGATGACCGCCTCCGCCCGCAGAACCTTGCAGACCGTGGAAAGATCTTCGGCGGGGTCGGCCTGGCACAGGGACCCGCCGATGGTTCCGCGGTTCCGCACCGTGGGATCGGCGATCACCCGCTCCGCATCGGCGACGATCGGAAACAGCCGGGCAATCTCGGGAGACTCCAGCAGCGTGGCGTGGCGCGTCATCGCACCGACCCGCAGCGTATTGGCGTCCCGGAGCACGAAGTCCAGTTCGAAGAGCTCGTTGATGTCGATCAGCCATTCGGGTCTGGCCAGCCGGAGCTTCATCATCGGCAGAAGGCTGTGCCCGCCCGCTACGACCCGGGACTCCGGCCCGTGGCGCTCGAGAAGACTGATCGCATCGTCGACGGTGCTGGCGCGCACATAGTCGAAGGAAGCTGGAATCTGCACAGGGGCCTCCACCTCGAAAAGGTGCCCGGCGGCAGCGACGGGGCACGGAATTGTGACACATAGTGCTCCGGGGCCCTCAGGTTGTCAACGCGAATCGGTGCGGCTCCGGGCCACCGCGGAGACGATCGCCCGGCTCGTCATACCCACCAGGCTCGGAAGACGGCCCGGAAACGAGAAAGGCCCCGGCGACGAATCGCCAGAGCCTCTTGCACTGTCTCAACCAGTGCTCGTCCGGTCGCAGCAGAACTGTGACCGGAAGTCTGTGTGTCAGCCTACAGGGCCGGCATCCGGTGCCGGGGCCGGCGCCGTTCGGATCAGGGTTCTGGGTTGTCCCCGGAGTCGAGGGCACCCGGGGGCAGGCCCAACTCGTGTTCGGCGACAGTGCGCACGAGACCGCGCAGCCGCTGCGCATGACCATAGCGCACGACGGCGTGCGCGTTCAGCCCGTCGATGATCGCCAGAAGTTGCCAGGCGACCGCATCCGGGTCGATCGCCCGGAATTCGCCGCGTACGCACCCCGTTTTCAGTAACTCGGCGAGGAACGCCTGCCAGGCGTCCATCTGCGCGCCTACCTCCACCGCGAGTGCAGGGTGGCGTCGGCCGAGGCTCCAGGCATCGAGCCAGACGGCGGTGACCGCGCTGCGCTCGGGTCCGAGCAGCGAGTCGATCAGGGTCTTCAGGGCCGCCACAGATGTCTCGCAGGGTGCCAATTCCTCGGCCACCTCGCTGATCTCGGCCGCGACGATCGCCCCGAACGTTTGCGCCACCAGCGCGTCCATGCTCGGCTGGTAGTGACTGACCAGGGCAGGGGTCACCCCGACGCGGGAAGCAACCGCGCGCAGCGTCAGGGCGGACAGACCCTCGTCGAGGGCGATCTCCTGGGACCTGCGGGCGATTTCCGCGGCCCGTTCGATCGGTGCCTTGCGCCGGGATGCGCTCGGATCGGTTGACATGGAACCTGAGTCTATATATCTTTAATCATCTGTTATTGATCACTTGATCAATTAATTCGCGGGAAGGCCTCCTCATGCTTGTGATCCACGCCCCCGGCATCGCCGAACCACTGACCCGCACGGCGGGCGAGGCCGGGCCGCTGATCCGGGTCGGCCTAGTGCAGCACCGCTGGCACGCCGATCAGGAAGCTCTGCGCGCGGAGCTGGCCGACGGCATCCGCCTGGCCGCCGACCAGGGTGCCCGCGTCGTCTTCCTGCCCGAGCTGACCCTGCGGAAATACCCGGCCAACGAGCGCGCCCAGGGTGCGCCGAAGGAGACGGCCGAGGACCTGCTCACCGGACCGACCTTCACCTTCGCGGCCGAGCAGGCCCGCAAGCACGGCGTCGTCGTGCACGCCTCCCTCTATGAGCGGCCGCACGCCGACGACGCCCCGGAGGACCCGCGCGGTTACAACACGGCCGTCATGGTGTCGCCGACCGGGCGACTGCTCGGGCGAACCCGCAAAATTCACATCCCGGTGACCGAGGGCTACTACGAAGACACCTGGTTCCGGTCGGGCCCGGCCGAGGACGCGTACCCCGTGTACGCCCCGGCGGAACTGGGCGGTGCCCGGATCGGGCTGCCCACCTGCTGGGACGAATGGTTCCCCGAGGTGTCGCGACTGTACGGCCTCGGCGGCGCCCAGCTGCTGGTCTATCCCACGGCGATCGGCTCGGAGCCCGGCTTTCCGACCTTCGACACCGAGCCCCTGTGGCGGCAGGTGATCGTGGCCAACGGCATCACCAGCGGCCTGTTCATGGTGGTACCCAACCGTCACGGCGACGAGGGTGATCTGACCTTCTACGGCTCCTCCTTCATCTCAGACCCCTATGGTCGTGTGCTCGTACAGGCGCCCCGTGACGAGTCCGCGGTGCTGGTCGCCGACCTCGACCTGGCGCAGCGGCAGGAGTGGCTCACGTTGTTCCCCTTCCTCGCCACCCGGCGTCCGGACAGCTACGCGGGCCTGACCGCGCCGGTCGACCCGACTCAACCGTTCGGCTCGACCGTGACGGCGGGGGAGTCGTGACCTGGTTGATGCCGGCGGAGTCCGCGCCGCAGGATCGGGTGTGGATGGCGTTCCCGGTGGCCGGCTACACCCTGGGCACGGACGCGGATTCCGCTGACGAAGCGCGCCGCACCTGGGCTGCGGTCGCTCACGCGGCCCTCGATTTCGAACCCGTCACCATGGTCGTCGACCCGGCCGAGATGGGGATGGCTCGTCGGTACCTGTCCGCGGAAATCGAGGTCATCGAGGCGCCGCTCGACGACGCCTGGATGCGCGATATCGGCCCGACCTTCGTTCTGGGCGACGACGGGCAGTTGGGGGCGGTGGACTGGACGTTCAACGGCTGGGGTGCCCAGGACTGGGCGCGCTGGGGCAGGGACGCGGAGATCGGCAGGATCGTCACCGCCGCCTCCGGCGCGACGGGGATCTCCTCGGTTCTGGTGAACGAGGGCGGCGGAATCCACGTGGACGGCAGGGGGACTGTGCTGGCCACCCACACCGTTCAGTTGGATCCGGGTCGAAACCCCTACGTCGACCAGGCCAGGGTCGAGGCCGAATTCGCCCGCACCCTCGGCGCCACCCGCGTTCTCTGGCTGCCCCGCGGCCTGACCCGCGACCAGCAGCGCTACGGCACCCGCGGCCATGTCGACATGGTGGCCGTCCTCCCCTCACCGGGAACCGTGTTGATGCACACCCAGAACGACCCGGCCCACCCCGACTATGCCGTGACCCGGCAGCTCCGCGCCGTGCTCGCCGAGGCGACGGATGCCACGGGCCGTGCCGTAACCATCGTCGACCTGCCGGCCCCGGCCGCGCTGACGGACAAGGATGGCTTCGTGGACTACAACTACGTCAACCACCTCGTCGTCAACGGCGGCGTGATCGCCTGCGGTTTCGGCGAGGAGCGGGCCGACCAGGCCGCGCGGGAAATTCTGGCCAGGGCGTACCCAGGCCGAACGGTCGTGTCGGTCGAGGCGCGGCCATTGTTCGAGCGAGGCGGGGGCATCCACTGCATCACCCAGCAGCAGCCGTCGGCCGGATTGCACACCACGCCACAGCACGCCGCACCACGATGATGGCCGCAAGGTGAACATTCAGGGGACTGTGGCACGATTGACAGGTTGGCCATCGGGAATTCGGCTAGTCGGCGCCATCGGGACGCCGCATGCAGCACGATCTGAATCGAGTGAGTTTGAAGTTCATTGTTGGGGAAACCCTCGTCTACCCGCACCACGGTGCGGTCACCCTTACCGAGCTCTCCACCATAACCCTGAAGGGCGTCGCGCAGCCGGCGATGACGCTGCGCGTGCATTCGTCGCAGCTCACCATCCAGCTTCCCATCGCGAATGCGGGTCTCGTCGGAGTGCGTGACGTCATCGATGCCGCGGGGCTGGAAGAGGTCTACAAGGTTCTGCGTGAGCCGTTCACCGAGGAAGCCACGAACTGGAGCCGCCGGTTCAAGGCCAACCAGGAAAAAATGGCGAGTGACAGCGTGACCCGCGTCGCCGAAGTCGTCCGGGACCTGTGGCGCCGTGAACAGGACGGCGGCGTGTCCGCCGGTGAGAAGCGGATGCTCGCCAAGTCACGTCAGCTGTTGGAGTCCGAGCTGGCACTGGCGCTGGGAACATCACCGGAGGACACCGTCCTGGCCTTGGACGAAGTCCTCTCCGGAGCCCTCACCGAAGCGGTGTAGCCCTGCACGGTTGTCCGCGGGGATCGGATGCGTCGCCGCCGGCCAGTGCGGTCGTGGTGACCGAGTACTAGTTTGTTGGCGTGTCCCCTCCCTCGATCGATCTCCGCACCGCGCACGCGGCCGGCGTGGAGCGCCTCCTCGACAGCTATCGGGCGGTGCCGCCGTCGGCCTCCGTGCGGCTCGCCAAGCGCACTTCTAATTTGTTCCGCTCCCGGGCGCAGGCGCACGCCGTTGGCCTGGACGTGTCGGGTCTGACTCGTGTGATCGCCGTCGATCCGACAGCGCGCACCGCGGACGTGGGCGGCATGTGCACCTACGAAGATCTGGTGGCCGCGACGCTGCCCCACGGTTTGACACCGCTGGTGGTGCCGCAACTGAAAACGATCACCCTGGGCGGCGCGGTCACCGGCCTCGGCATCGAGTCGACGTCCTTCCGTAACGGTCTGCCGCACGAGTCGGTACTGGAATTGGACATCCTCACCGGGGCGGGAGAGGTGGTCACCGCCTCGCCCGTCGAGCACGAAGACCTCTACCGCGCCTTCCCCAACTCGTACGGCACGCTCGGCTATGCGGTGCGCCTATGCATTGAACTGGAACCGGTACATCCTTTTGTCGCGCTTCGGCATCTGCGGTTCCACTCGCTCACCGACCTGGTCGCGGCGATTGATCGCCTCACCGTGACCGGCGCAGGGGACGGTGAGCGCGTGGACTACCTTGACGGCGTGGTGTTCAGTGCCGACGAGAGCTACCTGACTGTGGGTACCCAGACCACGACATCCGGCCCGGTGAGCGACTACACCGGACAACAGATCTACTTTCGCTCCATTCGGCACGATGACGGCATCACGCACGACCGGCTCACGATCCACGACTACCTGTGGCGGTGGGACACGGACTGGTTCTGGTGCTCGGAGGCGTTCGGCGCTCAGCGTCCGTGGATCCGCCGACTCTGGCCGCAAACGTTTCGGCGCAGCAGCTTCTATTGGAAGTTGATGCGCTTCGAGCGGCGATTCCGGATCGGGGATCGCATCGAACGACTACGCGGCCGTCCACCCCGCGAACGCGTCGTGCAGGACGTCGAGGTGCCGATCGAGGGGTGCGCGGATTTCCTGGACTGGTTCCTCGCCACGGTGCCGATCGCGCCGATCTGGCTGTGCCCGCTGCGGCTGCAGGGGGATAGCTGGCCGCTCTATCCGATGGCGCCGCAGCAGACCTACGTCAACATCGGTTTCTGGTCCACGGTGCCGCTGGGGTCCTCCGACGGGGAGACGAACCGTCTGATCGAACGCACGGTCAGCAACTTTCACGGGCACAAATCGCTGTATTCCGAGTCCTACTATTCTTCGGAAGAATTCGACGAACTCTATGGCGGTGAAACCTATCGCACCGTGAAGAGGCGGTATGACCCCGATTCACGACTCCTCGACCTCTTCGCGAAGGCGGTGCAACGACGATGACCACGTACAAGGGACATCCGCCGGAGAAAGCGGAAACGGCAGGGAGGTCGGTCACACCGGGAAAGCTCACACTTGCCCAGATCCTGGAGATCCTTGCCGGCGGACGCCTCCCGCTCAGAGTCACCGCCTACGACGGCAGTTCGGCCGGTCCGATGGACGCACCGCTGGGGCTCGAGTTGAAGACGCCGCGCGGCACGACCTATTTGGCCACGGGCCGCGGCGATCTGGGTCTGGCTCGCGCCTACATCGCCGGCGACCTTGCAGTGCACGGGGTGCACCCCGGCGACCCCTACGAGCTGTTGAAGGCTCTCGCCGGCGAACTGGTCTTCACGCTGCCCTCGCCGCGAGTGACGGCCAGCATCCTCCGCTCCATCGGCGCCCGGCACCTCCGCCCCATCGCGCCGCCGCCGCAGGAGGGGTCGCCGCGCTGGCGCCGCGCCGTCGGGGGACTCCGGCACAGCAAGATCCGAGACGCGGAAGCGATCCATCACCACTACGACGTGTCGAACAGCTTCTACGAATGGGTTCTCGGGCCGTCGATGACCTACACCTGTGCGTGCTACCCGGACCCCGAGGTGTCGCTCAACGAGGCACAGGAGAACAAGTACCGGCTGGTGTTCGAGAAGCTGCGGCTCGGGCCGGGCGACCGGCTGCTCGACGTCGGATGCGGCTGGGGCGGCATGGTGCGCTACGCAGCCCGCCGCGGAGTCGCGGCCACCGGCGTGACGCTGTCGGAACAGCAGGCCGCGTGGGCCCGGCAGGAAATCGTCGAGGAGGGTCTGACCGCCCTGGCCCAGGTGCGCCACGGCGACTACCGCGACGTCGCAGAGACAGGTTTCGATGCCGTGTCGTCGATCGGGCTGCTTGAGCACATCGGAGTGCGCAACTATCCGTCGTACTTCGGCTTCCTGCAATCCCGGCTGCGCCCCGGCGGATTGCTGCTCAACCACTGCATCACCCGGCCGGACAACCGCTCCGAACCGTCCACGCGCGGGTTCATCGACCGCTACGTCTTCCCCGACGGGGAGCTTGCCGGCTCGGGCCGCGTCATCAGCTCGGCACAGGACGTCGGCCTGGAGGTGGTGCACGACGAGAATCTGCGCCTGCACTACGCGCTGACCCTGCGCGACTGGTGCGGCAATCTCGTCGAGCACTGGGATGAGGCCGTCGCCGACGTGGGGCTGCACACCGCAAAGGTGTGGGGGCTGTACATGGCCGGGTCACGACTCGCGTTCGAGACGGGAGGGATCCAGCTGCATCAGATCCTGGCGGTCAAGCCTGAAGCAGATGGCGATGCCGGCGATCTACCGCTGCGACCGTGGTGGACGCCCTAGTTGACGGTGTTTACGTCTGGCCACGTTCAGGTCGCGTGCTCCGGCACGACTTTGGCCGTTTCTCTCCGTGTGTTCGACGTCCGTTGTCCCGATGGGAGCCGAGGAGTACTTTCTTCAGAGGCGGGGCGGGATGCTGGCTCACCCGATGCCAGTCGGGCCGTCCCTTGTTGAAAGGAAGACTCATGAAACGCATAGTGCTTGGGTGCGTTGTCGCCATCGGACTCATCTTCGTGGGCGCCACTTCAGTTCAGGCTGGAGAGACCAGTGGCAACGGCAGTCCGGTGCCCGGTGCAGGGAAAGCCAGTTCGGCCTGCGCCTATTCGGGCCGAGACCTCCCCGACGCGCAAGAGAACCAGCCGCCCGAATTCAACGACGACTTCGTCACGGACGGGCGCGTCCAGAGTTACGGGCGGTACGTCAGCCACGGCTTCAAAGACCTGGTGCCCAGCCCGGGCGTAGCCTGCCGCGGCAACGTGGAGTTCGAGGAATAGGCTGCGCAACCTGTGGTTCATTCCAGTTTGGGCAATAAAATAGGCCACACAATCGAAACCGATTGTGTGGCCTATTCACCGTGCGAAATCCGGAGATCAACCGGTTTTGTTATTGTGTGCCCGAGGGGGGACTTGAACCCCCACGCCCATAAGGGCACTAGCACCTCAAGCTAGCGCGTCTGCCATTCCGCCACCCGGGCCGGGTGTTTCAGCAGTCGTTCCCGGCCGCCGAATAGATAATCTAGCACGGATTTTGCGGCCCTCCCGCCGCGCCCATCGTCACCGTTCGGCGAAGAGGCCCGGTAGCGTGACAGGCATGCTTTCCACTGCTGACAACACCCCGGCCGACGATGCACTGGACCTCACGGCCACGATCGCCCGCGATCTCATCCGTTTCGACACGACGAATTATGGTGAGGGCCGTTCGAACGGTGAAACGGATGCCGCCGAGTACGTCGAGGCGAACCTGCGGGCTCTGGGCCTGGCCCCGCGGCTGTTCGATTCCGAACCGGGGCGCACGAGTGTCGTCGTGCGCGTACCGGGTCGCGACAGCAGCCGCGGCGCGCTCGTGGTCCACGGCCACCTCGACGTCGTCCCCGCCGACCCGGACGCCTGGTCGGTGGACCCGTTCGCCGGCGTGATCAAGGACGGACTGCTGTGGGGCCGCGGAGCCGTGGACATGAAGAACATGGATGCCATGATGCTCGCGTCGCTCCAAGACATCCTCGGTTCCCACCAGGAACCGGCCCGGGACCTGGTCGTGGCGTTCTTCGCCGACGAGGAGGCCGGGGGAGTGCTCGGCTCGCACTACCTCGTCGACACCCACCCGGAGCTCTTCCATGGTGCCACCGAGGCCATCAGCGAGGTCGGCGGGTATTCGATCACGCTCGGCGGCCAGCGCGCCTACCTGCTGCAGACGGGCGAGAAGGCCCTGATCTGGATCAAGCTGGTGGCGCGGGGCGACGCAGCCCACGGATCCCGGCTGATCCACAACAACGCCGTGACCCGGCTGGCCGAGGCGGTCGCCAAGGTCGGTCGGCGCGAGTGGCCCATCCGACTGACCGACACCACCACGCAGCTGCTGACGGAGCTGGCCCGGGTGCTCGGCGTCGACCCGCAACGTGTCGGTCCCGACGAACTGGCCCTCGCCACCGGCACGGCCTCCGGCTTCATCCAGGCGAGCCTGCGCACCACGACCAATCCCACCGTTCTGCAGGCCGGGTACAAGCACAACGTCATCCCGGACCGGGCCGAGGCGCTCATCGACATCCGCACCCTGCCCGGAGACGAGGACGCCGTGCTCGCCGAAGTGGCCGCGCTGGTCGGCCCCGACATCGAGATCGTGATCATGCACCGCGACATCGGCCTCGAGACAGAGTTCGGCGGGCCCCTCGTCGACGCCGTCGTCGAGACCCTCGGCCGGCACGATCCGGGCGCCCCCGTGCTGCCATACCTGCTCTCCGCCGGCACGGACAACAAGGCCCTCAGCACCCTCGGGATCAAAGGCTACGGCTTCGCCCCGCTCAAGCTCCCCGCCGACCTTGATTTCCCGGCGATGTTCCACGGGGTCGACGAGCGGGTGCCTCTCGACGCATTAGTGTTTGGCAGGCGGGTCCTGACCGACCTGCTCTCGAACTACTGATCAGCAAAAGGGCTTTTTGTGAACTTCATCGACGCACTCATCTTGGGACTCGTGCAGGGACTGACCGAATTCCTCCCGGTCTCCTCCAGCGCCCACATCCGCATCATCGGGGAATTCCTGGGTACCGGCGGCGACCCGGGAGCCCGTTTCACCGCCATCATCCAGATCGGCACCGAGGTCGCCGTGGTGATCTTCTTCTGGCGAGACATCGTGCGCATCATCGGCCAGTGGTCCAAGTCCCTTGTCGGCAAGGTTCCGCGCGCCGACCCGGATGCGCGAATGGGCTGGCTGATCATTCTCGGGTCTCTGCCCATCGTGGTGCTCGGCCTGCTCTTCCAGGATCAGATCGAGTCATCCCTGCGCAACCTGTGGATCACCGCCAGCGTGCTGATCGGCTTCGGCGTTCTGCTCGGCATCGCCGACTACGTCGGGGCCAAGCGCCGCCGGCTGGGCGACCTCACCGTGCCGCACGGCGTCGTCTACGGCTTCGCTCAGGCGCTCGCGCTGATCCCCGGCGTTTCCCGCTCGGGCGGCACCATCACCGCCGGCCTCTTCATGGGCTACGAGCGTGCCGCCGCGGCACGCTATGCCTTCCTGCTGGCGATCCCGGCAGTCCTGGGCAGTGGGTTCTACCAGATGTACAAGGCGATCGCGAAGCCGTGCCTGGACGGCGCGACCAACTGCACGCCGGAGATCTTCGGGCCGTGGGACACCCTGGCGGCCACGGTCGTCGCCTTCGTGGTGGCCCTCTTCGTGATCAAGTTCTTCATGGGCTACATTTCCAAGCACAGCTTCCTCCCGTTCGTGATCTACCGCATCGCGCTCGGCCTCGTGCTGATGGTCCTACTGGTGACAAACACCATCTCCGCCTAGTTAGGCTAGGACGATGCGTGCCTGGAAACGACCCGAAGTTCCGCGACTCCCCGGACAGTCGGGCCCCCCCTGGCTGCACGACACCGCCACCGCGGCCCTGATCGAGGCCCGGCCCAACGACGTCGCCCGCCTGTACGTGTGCGGGATCACCCCCTACGACGCCACGCACCTCGGCCACGCGGCCACCTACCTGGCGTTCGACACTCTGCAGCGGGTCTGGCTGGATGCCGGTTACCGCGTGCACTACGCGCAGAACGTGACGGATGTCGACGACCCGCTCCTCGAGCGAGCGGCGGCCACCGGCGTCAACTGGAAAGCTCTCGCCGAGTCGCAGGTGGACCTGTTCCGTACCGACATGGAGGCTCTGGCGATCATCCCGCCGAACGACTATGTCGCCGTCACCGAGGTCATCGACGAGATCGCGGTTGCCGTGGCCCAGCTCTGGGATGCTGGCCTCGCCTACCCGGTCCCCGTGGAACCGGCCGCCGAGGGCGCACCCGAGCCGACGGATCCTGCCGGGTCCGACATCTATTTCGACATCGAGGCCGCCCAGCGTGCGAGCTCGTGGACGCTCGGCGACGAGAGCAATCTCAATTCGGACGCCATGCTCACCCTGTTCTCCGAACGCGGCGGAGATCCGGACCGCCCGGGCAAGCGGGACGTGCTCGACCCGCTGCTCTGGCGCACGGCCCGCCCGGGAGAGCCGACCTGGGCGTCGCGCGTCGGTTCCGGCCGCCCAGGCTGGCACATCGAGTGTTCGGTCATCGCGCTGAAGGAACTCGGCACGGACTTCACGGTGCAGGGCGGCGGCAGCGACCTGATCTTCCCGCACCACGATATGAGTGCGGGGCACGCGGCAGCCCTGTCCGGGCATCCGCTGGCCGGCGTCTACAGCCATACCGGCATGGTCGCCTACCAGGGCGAGAAGATGAGCAAGTCGCTCGGCAACCTCGTGCTCGTGTCCACACTGCGCGCCGAGGGAACCGACCCGCGAGCCATCCGCCTCGCCCTGCTCGACCAGCACTACCGCACCGACTGGGAGTGGACAGACGCCCACCTCCGAGCGGCGAAGTCCCGTCTCGCTGCCTGGACCGGCGCGTTCGGTGCAGCCGCCCCGGCCGGCACCGGGACAGCCCACGAGGTCGTCGCCCAGCTGAGGGCTGCTCTGGCCGCGGACCTCGACACACCCGCGTCACTGGCGGTTGTGGACGCCGCCGCGCACGCAGGGGTCGACGACCCGCCGTTGGTCGCCCTGGCCGTCGACGCGCTGCTCGGCGTAGCTCTCTAGGCCGGGCGGGGCCCGTCGGGCCCCGGGCGGCCCTCGCCGGGGCCGTCCCGCCCATCGCCCCGCTTGCGCAGGTATTTCTCGAATTCCTGCGCGATCGCCTCACCGCTGGCCTCCGGGGAGTCGACCGTGTCCCGGGCCTGTTCGAGCTGTCCGATATAGGCTGCCATCTCGTCGTCCTCGGCGGCCAGCGTGTCGATGCCGCTCTGCCAGTCCTCGGCCTCGGTGACCAGGTCGCCGCGCGGGATGACGACGTCGATGATCTCTTCAAGCTTGTCGATCAGGGCGAGCATCGCCTTCGGCGACGGCGCGTTGTGCACGTAGTGGGGAACGGATGCCCAGATCGACAGGGTCGGGATGCCGACCTCTTCCGCGGCGATCGCGAGCACGCTCAGGATACCGACGGGGCCTTCGTAGGTGCTGCGCTCGATCTGCAGTTCGGCGCGCACCTGCGGGTTGTCACTGGACACGAAGATGGAGATCGGGCGAGTGTGGGGGACATCGGCCAGCATCGCTCCGAGGAACACGATCCCGCCGACGTCCGCTGCCAGTGCGGCGTCGAGGATCTCCGCGGCGAATCCCTTCCAACTGCGGGACGGTTCCGTTCCGAGAAGCAGATAGATGTTTCCGGCGTTCGTGCCGCTGACCCGCAGCTGCGCGTCGACGGCGAGGGGAACTCCCGCCCCAGCGGGGGTCGTCGGGCCGTAGAGTATGGCGCCCGGCCACTCGAGCTTGCGTCGGCCGTCCTCGCCGCCGGCCGAAATGGTCGGCCGGTTGAACTGGTAATCGAAGTAGATCTCGGGGTCGATTTCCGCGATCGGGGAGACATCCAGCAGATCCTTCAGGGTGCCCACGGCGCCGGTTGCCGCCTCACCGGCGTCATTCCAGCCCTCGAACGCCACCACCAGGAGGCGCCCGTTGAGGAACCCATTAGCCTCTGTCACTGTCTGAAACCTCTTTCGACGGGGTGCCCCACGTGGCGCACCATCCATCAAGGATAGGCGGTGCCCTCTACACTTGAACTCCGTGAACGCGATCCGAGTCAATTCCCCCCTGCCCGCGGCCGTGCTTTGGGACATGGACGGCACCATCGTGGACTCCGAGCCCTACTGGATGCGCGCCGAGACGGAATTGGTCGAGTCCTTCGGCGGCGTCTGGTCGCACAGCGACGCCATGCTGCTGGTCGGCTCCGGCCTCGAGGGCTCCGCCGTCATCTTGCAGAATCGGGGCGTCGACCTGTCCGGCAACGTCATCGTGCACCGACTCACCAGTCGTGTCCAGGAACTCCTCAGCACCCATGGCGCCCCGTGGCGGCCCGGCGCCCTCGAACTGCTCGCGCAGCTCAAGACCGCCGGCGTTCCCATGGCGCTGGTCACCATGTCGCAGCAACGGATGGCACGCCAGATCGCCGAACTCGTCGGATTCACCGCCTTCGACACCATCATCGCCGGCGATATGGTCACGCACAGCAAGCCGCACCCGGAGGCGTACCTGACGGCTGCCGGGCTGCTTGGAGTCAACCCAGAGCAGTGCATAGCGGTCGAGGACTCCATTCCGGGGATCGCGGCCGCCGTGGCATCCGGGGCCGTCGTCATCGGCGTCCCGCACATGGTGTCCCTGCCCGAGAGCGCGCATTACGACCTGTGGCCGACCCTCGCCGGTCGAACCCTGGATGGCGTCACCGCGCTTTATACCGCCCGACGCGGCTCCGTCGAAAGCTCCCCGGCCCTGACCGACTCCGAATGACCCGAGAACAAGGACGTAACCCACGCATGAGCGACAACCAGGTCATCCAGAACAGCGGACCCTTCCGGATCGGCGACCGGGTGCAGCTGACCGGACCCAAGAACAAACTGAACACGATCACGCTCGAACCAGGCAAGGTCTTCCACACCCACCGGGGCATCCTTGCCCACGACGACATCATCGGCCTCCCCGACGGCTCGGTCGTCACGAACAACGTCGGCGTGGAACACCTCGCCCTGCGCCCGCTGCTCAACGACTTCGTGATGTCGATGCCCCGCGGTGCTGCCATCATCTATCCCAAGGACGCAGCCCAGATCATCGCCCAGGCGGACATCTTCCCGGGGGCGACCGTGGTGGAGGCCGGCGTCGGATCCGGTGCCCTGTCGCTCTGGCTGCTTCGCGCCATCGGCCCTGCCGGACGGCTGGCCTCCTTCGAACGTCGCAGCGAATTCGCGGATGTCGCCCGCGACAACATCGCGACCTTCCTCGGGTTCGATCCCGCCAACTGGAGCATCACGCTCGGCGACCTCGCGGACACGCTGCCCGACACCATGCCGGCCCAGAGCGTCGACCGGGTCGTGCTCGACATGCTCGCACCCTGGGAATGCCTGGGATCCGTCTCGGACGCGCTCAAGCCCGGGGGAGTGCTGCTCTGCTACGTGGCCACGGTGACCCAGCTCTCGCGGGTGGCCGAGGCCATCCGTGCGACCGGTCTGTACACGAATCCGGACTCGAACGAGACCATGGTTCGTGGCTGGCACGTCGAGGGTCTTGCCGTTCGGCCCGATCACCGGATGATCGGACACACGGGCTTCCTGATCACAGCCCGCCGTCTCGCCCCGGACACGATCCTGCCGGAGCTGAAGCGACGGCCGTCGAAGACCGACTTCTCCGATGCCGATGTGGAGGCCTGGACTCCGGGCGCCCTCGGTGAACGGAGTGTCAGCTCGAAGGTCATGCGCAAGCGCGTCCGGATCGCGGAGACCGGCGCAGCCATCTCCAAGGCTCGCGATCTCGACGCGGGGGAACCCGACGACCTCGCACCCGACGCCCGTTAGGATGATGTCGGCCTGCCACTGGCCTCGAATTCGCCCCTGTCCCGCACAATCACTTGCCCCACACTGAAATGAGATCCCGTGCGTAGAGCTCCTGCACTCATCGCCTCCGCTGGCCTGCTGGTCGCGGTCCTGACCGGCTGCAGCACCCCCGTCGACGCCGCGGACTGCGAGGCTTCGGTCTCGGAGGGGGCGGCGTCGAAGCTCGTGTCGGCGTCGGGTGAATTCGGCTCCGCGCCGACGGTGGACTTTCCGACGCCGTTGAAGACGGACACGACTCAGGTCAGCGAGGTCATCGCCGGTACGGGAATCGGCCTCGTCCCGGAACAACTGGTCAAGCTCGACCTCAGCCTGTACAACGGCACAACGGGCGCGCTGATCAGTGAGGGCGAATACGACGGTGCCAACCAGGCCAGCATCGTCCTCGACGACGAGCAGACCCTCCCGGGGCTGGCGTCGGGCCTCGAATGCGCCCAGGTCGGATCCCGGCTGGCCCTCATCGTCTCTCCGGACGACGGGCTCGGCCCGGCCGGCGGAGACGCCAACAGCGGTATCGGTGCCGACGACTCCCTGGTCTTCGTGATCGACGTCGTACGAGCCAACCTGCTTCGGGCCGACGGTGCCAACCAGCCGGTCGCGAGCGGTCTTCCCTCCGTTGTCCTGGCGACCGACGGAACCCCCGGCCTCACGATTCCGTCGAGCGAGCCACCGACCGATCTCAAGATCGGCGTTCTCAAGAAGGGCGCCGGCGAGGAGATCGAGGAAGGCGACACCGCGACTCTGCACTACACGGGCGTGCTCTGGAACGAGAAGACCGTCTTCGACTCCAGCTGGCAGGCCGGGAAACCAGCCGAGTTCCTGATCGCGGACGGATCCAAGACCGAGGGCGGGCTGATCCCCGGGTTCGCCCAGGCCGTCATCGGCCAGACCGTCGGTTCGCAGGTCATCGCCGTCATCCCACCCGATCAGGCCTACGGAGACGAAGCATCGCAGACAATCCCTGCGGGTTCGACGCTCGTGTTCGTCGTCGATATCCTCGGCGTGAACTGAGCCTCGGCGTCGAAGCGGCGGTTAGACTCGCAGCGTGTCGTCCACCACTCAGAAGAACAGCCGCGTTTCGGTAGAAGAACGCCTGTTCAGCCTTGTACTTGCGCTCATCGCAACGGAAATCGGGTTGACCAAGGCCGATATTCTGTCCACAGTCCAGGGGTACCGCCAGCGCTACCTCCCCGGCGGCGACAACTCCAGTCTGGAGCGGCAGTTCGAGCGCGACAAAGACGACATCCGCGAACTGGGCATTCCCCTTGAGGTGGTGGAGCCACCGGACGATCCCGGAAGCAACCACCACCTGCGATACCGTATTCCCAAGGGTCTCTACGAGCTGCCGGTGGACGTGGTATTCAGCCCGGACGAGCTGATGCTGCTGAAGCTGGCCGCGACGGTCTGGCGGGAGGGCTCCCTGTCAGCGGAGTCCCGGCGGGCCATGACGAAACTGCACGCGCTGGGCATCGACTCGAGTGATCCCGTGCTCGGCTACTCGCCGTCCCTCCGCGTGCGAGAAGCGTCCTTCGAACCGCTCAGCAAAGCAATGGATCGTGGTCAGGTTGTCGCCTTCCTCTATCTGAAGCCCGGCGAGGCGGCCGCTCGCCGCCGCCAGGTCGAGCCCCGCGCCATGGTGCTGCATGACGGACGCTGGCACCTGTTCGGCACCGACCAGGATGCCGCGGCCACCCGCACCTACCTGCTCTCCCGCATCGTCGGGCCGGTGGTGACCGTTCCCGGCGCGTCATTCGAAGCCCACGGAGAAGGCCAGGGGCAGACTGCCCTCAGCGAGCTCGAGGCGCTGTGGATCGCCAACGTCGCCGTGATCTCCGCCCGGCCGGGGAGCGATGCCGCGTTGCGACTGGCGAAGCGACACGCGCCGGGAGAAATCCCGGCGAACGCGGACGCATCCGCCCTGCATCTGAACTACACCGACCTCAACGTGCTCGCCGATGAGCTCGCCGGCTACGGCCCGGAGGTTCTGGTGCACTCGCCCGCACTCCTACGCGCGGCGGTGCGGTCGAGACTGATGACCGTGCGGGATGCCCACACCGATTCCGATTCCGATGTGAATCCGCACCCGGACGCGTCGACGGAGGCCGGCGCATGATCGGCGGTCAGGCACTCGGAGCATCCGACAAGCTGACCTTCCTGCTGGCGCTGGTTCCCTTCCTGATGGACCATGACCGCATCAGCGTGACCGAGGTCTCCGAGCACTTCGGGGTGGCACCCGACCGGGTGCGCGACGCGGTCAACCTCATCGCGGTCTCCGGCATCCCGGGGGAGACCCGGCAATATCTGCACGGCGACCTGTTCGATATCCACTGGGACGAGTTCGAAGCCAACGACGTCATCGTGCTCACCCATCTCGTGGCGATCGACGACTCGCCTCGCTTCTCCGCCCGGGAGGCCGCCGCGCTGATCGCCGGTCTGCAGTACCTGTCGTCGCTTCCGGAGAACGCCGACGTCGACGCGATCGCCTCGCTGATGGCGAAACTCACCCGCAGTGCCTCGGCCGCTCCCAGCCAGGTTGCCGTGTCCGGAACGGATGCCCGCAGCAGCATCACGGTCGTACAGGCCGCAGTCCGCGACGGAGTCCAGATCGAGTTCGACTACCTGAATGCCCGTGGCGAGCATGAGCGTCGCCTGGTCGACCCATGGCGCATCCAGTCCGTCGACAGTGACTGGTACCTGCGCGGCTGGTGCCATCTTCGCGAAGCGGCGCGCACCTTCCGCCTCGACCGGATGAGTGATCTGCACGCGACCGACGTGCCGACCAGCCTCCGGTCTGCCGACGCTGGGCCGAGCGAGTCCCTCTTCGAGGGCTCCGCCTCCGACCTCGACGTGACGGTCGAGCTTCCGACGTCGGCCGTGCCGCTGCTCGCCGACTACGCCCCGCACGGTGCCGCCGGTGCGCCGGGGGACCGCGTGCGCCGAACACTGCGGGTGGCGCACTTCCACGGCCTCAAACGTCTCGTCTCCGGCCTCGCCGGAGTCGTGGAAGTGGTTGCCCCTGCCGACGCCCGCGTGGTCGTCCGCGACTGGGCCGCCGCCGGGGCAGCCCGCTATGACGAGGCCGAACCGACTGACGTGGGGAAGTAGACGATGCCCTGGTGGTCGTGGGTTCTGATCTGGACCGGCCTCGTGCTCGGCCTGCTCGCTATGCTGGCCTGGTTCGGGTTCGCCCTGTTCAAGAAGGTCCGGGGGACGGTGAGAGCCCTCCAGGAACTCGGCGATCTGGTCTCGGACGTCACTGGGGGGCAGGAGGCTCCGGCTCCGGACCGATTCCGACCGGCCATCTTCACGGACCTCGCAGACCTCTACTTCGCTCTCGAGCTGGTTCAGCGCGATCGTGGGCAGCGTCGGCAGCGTCGGCGGGATTCCTTGATCGCCAGAGGTAAACTAGTCACAACTCGCCCATTGACCCAGAGGACAGATACTGATGCTTAACAACCTGACCGGATGGCACTTCCTGATCATCCTCGTCATCGTTCTGCTTCTGTTCGGTGCGCCCAAGCTTCCGGCTCTCGCCCGCAGCCTCGGACAGTCGATGAAGATTTTCAAGAACGAGATCAAGAGCGATAAAGAAGATGCCGAGACGACTGGCAGCGCTGACGACTCTTCGAAGGCCGCCGGCACAGCCGACCCGACCACGAAGTCGTAAGTCCCGTGGCGGGGCGAACCCCTCGGCGCACGGCAACTGATGGAAAAATGTCGCTGGGGCAACATCTGCTGGAGCTGCGCAAGCGGCTTTTTCTTGCCGCGGCCGGAATCCTGGTCGGAGCGATCGTCGGCTGGTTCCTCTCCGATTTCGTGTGGGACGCCCTGCGCGAACCCATTTACGCCATCATCGAGGCGCAGGACCGCAAGGCCCAGCTGAACTACCCGGACATCACCAGCGCTTTCGACCTGAAGTTGAAGATCGCCTTCTACGTGGGTCTCGTCGTGTCCAGCCCGGTCTGGCTCTATCAGATCTTCGCCTTCCTGGTTCCCGGCCTCACCCGCGTCGAGAAGCAGTACACCTTCGGCTTCCTGTTCACCGCCATTCCGCTTTTTCTGGCGGGCTGCGCCGCCGGCTGGTTCGTCCTCCCGAACATCGTCGGGCTGATGACGGGGTTCGCGCCCAAGGAAGACGCCGCGCTCATCGTCGCGCAGAGCTACCTCGATTTCGTGTTGAAGCTCATGATCGCGATCGGCGTCGCCTTCGTGCTGCCCGTCTTCATCGTTCTGCTCAACCTGGCCGGCGTGATCAGCGCCCAGTCGATCATCAAATCGTGGCGAATCGCCGTGCTGCTGATCACCCTGTTCACCGCGATCGCCACCCCCGCGGCCGACGTGATCTCGATGTTCCTGCTTGCCATCCCGATGGTGGTGCTCTACTTCGCCGCCTATGGGATCGCGTACCTCCACGATCGGCGTGCCGCCCGGCGTGCCCGTGCCCTCGAACAGGAGCTGGCGCTCTGAGCGCATCCGATGACCTATCTTGAATCGCCCGCGGAACGCTATGCCGCCTCTCGAGCCCGCGCCGGCCGGCCCCGCCTGGAGTCATTCCGCGCCGGGCTCCGCTTCGAATTGGATCCGTTCCAGCTGGCCGCCTGCGCGTCCCTCGAAGACGGCAACAGTGTCCTGGTCGCCGCGCCCACGGGCGCCGGCAAGACCCTGATCGCGGAGTTCGCGATCCACCTGGCGATGCAGAGCTCCCGGAAGAAGGTCTTCTACACCGCCCCGATGAAGGCGCTGAGCAACCAGAAGTTCCAGGAGCTCGTCGCGGAATACGGTGCGGATGCCGTGGGCCTACTCACCGGTGATACAAACGTGAATCCTCAGGCCCGCATCGTGGTCATGACGACCGAAGTGCTGCGCAACATGCTCTACGCCGATTCGGACCTGCTCACGAACCTCGCCTTCGTCGTGCTGGACGAGGTCCACTTCCTCGCCGACAAATTCCGCGGCGCCGTCTGGGAAGAGGTCATCATCCACCTGCCCCAGGATGTGCGCATGGTCTCCCTCAGCGCCACCGTCTCCAACGCCGAAGAATTCGGCGACTGGCTGCAGGCCGTCCGCGGCGAGACGGATGTCATCGTGTCCGAGGAGCGACCGGTTCCGCTCGAACAGCATGCACTGGTCAAGAGCAAAATGCTCGACCTCTTCGACGCGGCCGGGCTGGCCGGGACTCACCGCGTGAACCCGGAGCTGGTGCGGCTGGCCCAGTCGGGCGGGCGCGCACCAGCACCCCGCTCGGCGAACGGGCGTCGGGGCGGCGGACGCGACGGAGACCGTGATCGCGGCCGGGGAACCCAGCCGCGCGGCGGTTTCGAACCGGGCCGGATGGATCGCTCCGAGATCGTGCGTCTGCTCGAGGGCAAGCACCTCCTCCCGGCGATCTTCTTCATCTTCAGTCGCGTCGGCTGCGACCAGGCGGTCCGCCAGGTGCTGCGGGCCGGCGTGCGTCTGACCGATGCGCGGGAGCGCGAGGAGATCCGTCAGATCGTCGATGAGCGCTGCCGGACGCTGCTCGACGAGGACCTCGGTGTGCTCGGCTATTTCGAATGGCTCGACGGCCTCGAGCGGGGCGTCGCCGCCCACCACGCCGGCCTGCTGCCTGCGTTCAAGGAGGTCGTGGAGGAGCTGTTCCAGAAGAAGCTCGTGAAGGCTGTCTTCGCGACGGAGACCCTGGCGCTGGGCATCAACATGCCGGCCCGCACGGTGGTGCTCGACAAGCTCGAGAAGTTCAACGGTGAGGCCAGAGTGCCGATCACCCCGGGGGAGTACACCCAGTTGACCGGACGGGCCGGGCGCCGCGGCATCGACATCGAGGGCCACTCGGTGATCCAGTGGGCATCCGGACTCGACCCTCAGACGGTCGCGTCCCTTGCCTCCCGGCGTACCTATCCGCTCAACTCCAGCTTCAAACCGACCTACAACATGACCGTTAACCTGATCGACCAGTTCGGTCGGGAACGCACGCGTGAGGTGCTCGAGTCCTCGTTCGCCCAGTTCCAGGCCGATCGGGCCGTCGTCGATCTGGCCCGTAAGGTACGCCAGCAGGAGGAATCCCTGGCCGGGTTCTCTCTGTCCATGGTCTGCCACCTGGGTGATTTCACCGAGTATTCCGCCATACGCCGGAACCTTACCGATGTCGAGCGCCAGAATGCGGCGGGGGAGACCGGCGCTCGTGCGGCGCGAGAACGCCGCCAGCGCGAGCTCGGCAGCCTGCGCCGCCGCATGCGCGAGCACCCCTGCCATAGCTGCCCGGAGCGCGAGCAGCACGCACGGTGGGCGCAGCGCTGGTGGAAGCTGAAACGCGACACGGATGCCCTGACCCAGCAGATCACGACGCGCACCGGTGCCGTGGCTCGCGTCTTCGACCGCGTGACCGAGGTCCTCGTGGGCTACGGCTATCTCCTCGCAGGTCCCGACGGCACCGTCACGCTCAGTTCGAGCGGCCTCATGCTTCGGCGCATCTACGCGGACCGCGACCTGCTCGTGGCGGAATCGCTGCGCCGGGGCCTGTGGAACGACCTCGATCCAGCGGGTCTGGCCGCCATGGCCTGCGCTCTCGTGTTCGAGCCCCGCCGCGAGGAGGGACTGATCGACGAACGATACCTGCCCAAGGGTGCCTTCCGTGAGGCCCTGCACGAGACCCAGGAGTTGTGGAGTCGCCTCGACGACCTCGAACGCGACCACAAGCTTCCCGGCAGTAACCCCCTCGCGGTGGGACTCAGCCTGGCGATGTGGAAGTGGGCGCGAGACGGCTCGCTCATCGAGGTCCTGGATGAGGCCGAAATGGCGGCTGGCGACTTCGTGCGGTGGACCAAGCAGACCATTGACCTGCTGGATCAACTCTCCGTCGTGGCCGACGACCCGGTCGGCCGCATGGCTCGTAAGGCCATGGATGCGATCCGTCGTGGGATCGTGGCCTACTCATCGGTCGCTTAGGCTGTTGACGTGATTTCGGGGACCCTCCGGCCGCCGGCCCTCCCGTTGCCGGCCGCTGTTTTGCTCGCGGCCTTGGCCGGGGCCATCCTGGACGCCGGGTTCCCCGATCGCTCGTGGTGGATCCTGGCCCCGGTCGGGGTCTTCCTCATGCTCTTGGCCCTGCTGGGGCGTGGTTTCTGGTCCGGCCTGCTGATCGGGATGGTGGCCGGAGCGTCGTTCTGGTTGATCCATATCAGCTGGCTGACGCTCTATCTCGGGCCCGTGCCGTGGTTGGCGCTGGCCGGTCTTCAGTCAATTTTCTTCGGCATCAGCCTGGCGCTGATCGGCGTCGTGCTCGAAGTGGGGCCGCGGGTGTGGCCGACCACCCTGGGCCGCCTCGGCGTGGTGCCGGTGGTCGTGGCCGGGCTGTGGACGGCGCGGGAGGCTCTCGCCTCCGTGTGGCCGTACGGCGGTTTCGCCTGGGGCCGGATGGCCATCTCC
The DNA here is from genome assembly GCF_004564305.1 of Cryobacterium sp. TMT3-29-2. Lineage (NCBI taxonomy): Bacteria > Bacillati > Actinomycetota > Actinomycetes > Micrococcales > Microbacteriaceae > Cryobacterium > Cryobacterium sp. TMT3-29-2. The sequence continues at coordinate 43,600 of NZ_SOGK01000065.1, read as the reverse complement.
CAGTCCGAGAGCCCGTTCAATTCGCTCGTGGCGTGGGTCGGCATGTCGGGGCTCAGCTTCGTCCTGGTCTGGCTCTGCGCCCTGGCCTTGCAGCTGCTTCGCGAAACCCCGGTTCGGTTCACCGTGCGGGCGGGCATCGCCGCGGGGGCGATCGCGGCCCTGCTGGTCGTCCCGGCCTGGCCCATGGTTCAGACGGGCGAGGCACGTCTGGCGGCCGTCCAGGGGGCGTCCGATGCCGGTCTGTTCGCACGCTACTCGCCGGGGCAGATTCTGGCGGATCACACGTCGGCGACCCTGGCCGTGATCGACGAGGACGTCGACTTCGTCGTGTGGCCGGAGAACGCCAGCGACATCGACCCGCTTCGGTCGGCGGATGCCGCGAGGAACCTTGACTTCCTCAGCCGCGAAATGGGCGTGCCGATCATCGCGGGCACGATCACGCAGCGCGACAACAAGTTCTACAACAGTTCCCTACTGTGGCAGGAGGGGGAGGGCGCCGTCGACATCTACGACAAGGTGCACCCGGTTCCCTTCGCTGAGTACATGCCGGACCGGGCGTTCTGGCGGCCGTTCGCCCCCGAACTGATCGATTTGATCGCGCGCGACTACTCCATCGGAACCCGGGACAATGTCTTCGATATCAACGAGATCAGAGCGGGGATCGCAATCTGCTTCGACATCGCCGACGACCAGCTCGTGCAGGAGATGGTGGATGACAGGGCAGAGATCATTCTCGCCCAGACGAACAACGCTGATTTCGGCCGTACCGACGAAAGCGTTCAGCAGCTGGCCATCGCCCGGCTCCGGGCCATCGAGGCCGGGCGCACGGTCGTCAACATCTCGACCGTGGGCACCAGCGCCATCATCACCCCGGACGGAGCCACCCTCGACAGCCTGCCGACCTGGTTGCCCGGGGCGATGGTGCAAACGGTTCCGCTGAGCGACACGGTCACCCCGGCAATGGCGGCGGGGCGGTCACTCGAGTGGCTGGTGTCCGGCATGGGCCTGGCGGGGCTGGTGCTGTGCTCCGTTAACGCACTACGCACCCGACGGAATCGGGCGCGTAGTGCGCGATTGTGATCAGTTCTGGGCGAGAGAGGCGGCCGGTCAGGCCCCGATCTTCTGCTGTCCGCGACGCTCCCGCAGGAACGTCAGCCGTTCTTCGAGGAGTTCCTCGAGCTCGGCTCGCGTGCGACGCTCCAGAAGCATGTCCCAGTGCGTACGGGGTACTTTCTCGTCGGAGTGGTCAACCGTCACCGGCTTGGAGTCAACCAGCCGGGTTGCTGTCTGTGAACAGAAACGACACTCCCATTCGTCAGGGGCTTCCGCCTCTGCCGAGAAGATCATGACCGTCTCCCGTGCGCACGTTGCACACAAATACGTGTGGCTAACTCGTGGTGAAAAGGTCACGCCCTCTTCGCTTTGAAGGCTTTGTGCGCCTAACCTCATGCCACGCAAACTGCGATCCGCCATCGTGTGGTCTCCTCTCGCGATGCAACTCTCAGGTATAAACCATCAAGCTGGACGTTATCTTTCCGTTATCTGACTTCTCGGAGACAACTCTCAGGTTCGCGCGTTGATGATGGCCGCTGCCAGGTCGCACCGGTCGGTGACGAGCCCGTCGACGCCCAGGTCCAGGAGCCGGATCATGGACTCTGGCTCGTTGATGGTCCAGACATGGACCTCGACCCCGGCCGCGTGCATGCCGCGGATGAAGCGGGGCGTGAGAATACGAAGAAACCGCACCGACTCCGGCACCTGCACGGCGGCACAGCCCCTCAGGGTGTGCCGCAGGGGAGCCGACCCGCCCAATTCGGCGGCCAGGGCGGCACGCAGCAGGACCGAGGCGGAAGCCGATGTGGCTACCCCGGGGAGCAGTGCCTTCGTTCGACGCCGGCGGGTCTCGGAGAAGGAGGTGATCAGGACGCGATCGATGGCACCGGCGTCATGGACCGCTGCGGCCGTGGGCTCGATCGCTGCCGTCGACTTCACGTCGATGTTGAACCGGGCCTCCGGAAAAGCGTCGAGTCCCTCACGCAGTGAGGCGAAGGACTGCCCCCTGCCGACACCGATCCGACGCAGCTCGGTCATGGTGAGCTGGTCCAGGCGGATGCGGGTCCCCGCCACGTCATGCTCGGCGTCGTGGCTGAGCACCGCGATCCCGTCATCCGTGGCATGGACATCCGTCTCGAGGTGGGTTGCACCGGCGGCCAGCGCATGCTCGAAGGCCAACAGGGTGTTCTCCGGGGCCTCGAGGCAGAGGCCGCGATGAGCGAAGACACGCGGCCCGACCCCCTCGAGGTACATCGCCGCCTACGGCTCCGTGGTGGCGGGGGACTGGCCGGGGGTAGTCGGGACGGAGCCACCCGCGGCGTGGCCGAACGCTGCACCGATGCCGTTCATCGCCGCGGTGAGTTCGCTGGGCACGATCCACAGTTTGTTCGCGCTGCCCTCCGCCAGCTTGGGGAGCGTCAGCAGGTACTGGTACGCCAGCAGCTTGGGATCCGGGTCGCCGTCATGGATCGCCTTGAACACCGTGGTGATCGCCTCGGCCTCACCCTGGGCGCGCAGCACCGCCGCCTTCGCGTCACCTTCCGCCGACAGAATGGCCGCCTGCCGGGCCCCTTCGGCGGTCAGAATCGCTGACTGCTTCGTGCCCTCAGCGGTCAGGATGACCGCGCGCCGGTCGCGCTCGGCTCGCATCTGCTTCTCCATTGAATCCTGGATGGACAGGGGCGGGTCGATCGCTTTCAACTCCACCCGGCCGACTCGGATGCCCCACTTGCCGGTCGCCTCGTCCAGCACAATCCGCAACTGACCGTTGATGTTGTCGCGGCTGGTCAGCGCCTCTTCGAGGTTGAGGCCGCCGACCACGTTGCGCAGCGTCGTCGTGGTGAGCTGCTCGACCGCGCCCAGGTAGTTCGCGATCTCGTAGGTGGCGGCTCGGGCATCAGTGACCTGGAAGTACACCACTGTGTCGATGGAGACCACGAGATTGTCCTCGGTGATCACCGGCTGTGGGGGGAACGAGACGACTTGCTCGCGCATGTCGAGAAGCGGGCGCACCCGATCGATGAAGGGGACCAGAATGTTCAGGCCCGGCTCGAGCGTCTTGTGATACTTTCCCAGACGCTCGACGACGCCGGCATTGGCCTGGGGGATGATCTTGATCGCCCGAATCAAAACGACGACAACGAACACCCCCAGCACCAGGAGCAGGGCGGCAATGAAGATCTGCCCAATGAATTCACCGGTGGAGAGCACTATGTGATGTTCCTTTCCAAGGGGAGAACGACGGCGGTGGAGCCTTCGATCGCGGCAACGCGAACAATCTCACCGGGTTCGGCGGACTGCGAATCGGTGTCGGGGGAGAGGCGGGCGGTCCACGTCTCGCCGTTGGCCAGTTTGACCATCCCGCCCGAAGGACGAACGGTGGACAGCACCTGCGCCGTCATTCCGAGCAGTGCGGCCACGTTGCTGGGGGTGTGATCGGCACCCTGTCTCATCACCCGCAACAGAAACGGGCGGATGAGCAGGATGAGCAGCACTGAAACCACGGCGGCAGTGACGATCTGGAGCCACCACACGGCTCCCAGTAGGTTCGCTCCCAAGCCGGCGAGGCTGCCGACGGCGATCATCAGAAAGGTGAATTCCAGGGACAACAACTCGATGATCACACAGACGAGAATGAAGACGAGCCACACGATCCACAGGTAGTCGGTCAGGTCAGCCATCAGTTTTGGAACCTCTCACGTGACGTTTCCCTTCCGAAGCTATCACCTGGTCGGCGGCGGGAGCCAAGGCAGGCCGCGGGCGAAGCGGGCCGCGCATGTTGCTAGGCTTGCGTGTCGTGAGCACTGCACCCAAAAATCCCCTCGACGCCGGCTCTCTCACCGGTAAACGCGCCCTTGTCACCGGGTCGTCCCGTGGCGTCGGAGCGGCCACGGTCGGCCTCTTCGCCGAGGCGGGCGCCAGCGTAGCCATCAACTTTCGTAACAAGGAGGCACGGGCGATCAAGGTTGCCGATGCCATTCGTGCCGCAGGCGGTACGGCGGTCACGGTCGGAGCAGACCTGACGGATGGTGCATCCGTCGCGGCCATGTTCGAAATCATCCGTGCGGAGTTCGGCGGCCTCGACATCCTCGTCATGAACGCTTCCGGCGGCATGGAGAGCGGCATGGCCGAGGATTACGCCATGCAGCTGAACCGGGACGCCCAGGTCAACCTGCTCAACGCTGCTCGGCCGTTGCTGGCTCCGGGTTCCCGAGTGGTGTTCGTCACCAGCCACCAGGCACACTTCGTCGAGACCACGACGACCATGGCCGAATACGAGCCGGTCGCCCGCAGCAAGCGCGCCGGGGAGGACGCCCTGCGCGCCCTCATCCCCGAACTCGCGGAGGCCGGGATCGGATTCGTCGTCGTATCCGGCGACATCATCGAGGGAACGGTCACCGCTGTTCTGCTCGAGCGTGCCAGCCCGGGCACCATGAACGCCCGCAAGGATGCCGCCGGCCGGCTGTACAACGTCAGCGAATTCGGCGCCGAGGTGGCGCTGGCGGCCGTCGAGGGGGTTCCGGAGAACAACACCCGGTACGTCGGAGACATCGCGGACTACGTCGGCGAAGCCGCCAGCCAGAACTGAACGCGGCCGACACCCGGCCTGGGCAGGTAAGCCGTACGCTACGCCGTGTCGGGCGTGGCCCGCCGGCCTCGGCCGAACATGAACGCCTGCACCAGCTGGACGATCCCGGACAGAACTAGAAACACCCCGCCGATCACGACCAGGATCGTGACCGACTCGACGGGGGAGAAGAGCACCACGACGCCGGCGACGACGGCGATGGCCCCGAAAAGTGTGCCGAACCAACGGCTTGAGTCCGGTGCCGTTTCAACCAGCCCGGCCACACCTTCCACGATCCAGGAGATGCCGATGAGCATCCCGAGAACGGCCAGGGAGTCCAGCGGGTTCCGGATCGCCACGATACCGCCGACGATCAGGAGCACACCGAGCAGGATGTTCAATACCCGACTGCCGCCCGCAGCACCTTTCGTGAGCAATCCTCGGGCCACATGAACGATCCCGCTGATCAGGAAGTACAGGCCGAACAGGACTCCGAGGATGGCGACAGTGGTGTCCGGCCAGACCAGGATCAGGATGCCGACTACGAGGGCGAGCAGGCCGGTCCCGGCGATGGCCAGACGCACACCGCTGATCTCGGATTCGTTGAGCGTTCTCGAATCGAGCGAGAGATCATAGGTGGTAACGGTGCTGGGCATTTCAGCCGCCTCTCGCTTTTAAGTGGAGTGTCTGTTCGTCTACCTGTGTCTGTCTGGAGTTGCGTGACCGACGACCTGCGATGACCGTGTGCGGCACACGATAGTCGACGCTGCCAACCCCGTCCAGACCCCTTCTGAATATGACCGATAATGCACATTATGTCAGTTTGTACTTTATCTATTGCAGGAATTGCGGAATAGGACTCCCCTGGTATTTGTCCGCCGGAGCGCCGGCCACGCGAAGAACTTCCGCTGTTTCTCTGGGATGCGGGGCGCTGTGTCCGCATTGGGCACGGTCTGCGCGCTCTGATTCAACGTCGGGAATTTCGCGGCGCATATCCTCTCCGGATCCCCGTATTTCCGCGGTTTCACGTCGCTTGTTTTGCATGTTTTGCATTTGAAGAGCATAATTTGCAGACAGGTTGAGGGGGATGATGAGCGTTGCATCGGGCCGAGTAACCCATCTGCCTCTGCGCCCCGAGGCGACCAGCCCGGATGCTGTTTTCACCGACATGGTTGACAGCTGGCGCCGCCAACAGCTCTCCCGCAATTTCCGGCACGAGACCATTTCTGGACGCGAACGAACGATCCGTCGGTTCGCGGACTTCACCGGGCATTTCCCGTGGGAATGGACGTTCGCGGACGTCGAGGACTACTTCGCCTACACGCGCTCCGTATCAAACCTGTCCCAGGCCACCGTCCGCGCCTATCAAACCAACCTCAAACTGTTTTGCGACTTCCTCACCGACCCGGCTTACGACTGGAGCGAAGTCTGCGGACGATCGTTTGGCCGGCCGGTCACTCAGATCATCACCGACTTCAACCGGGCCACCCACACCCAACAGAATGAACAGCAGGCAACGAAACGACCGTTTTCGCGTCGTGAGCTGCAGGACTTCTTCGATCTGGCCGATGTGGAGGTCGAGCGTGTCCTCAATTCGGGTCGCAAGGGCGCCATCGCCGCCTACCGCGATGCCATCGCGTTCAAGACCGCCTACGCCTGGGGACTTCGCGCCAACGAGGTGACCCACCTGCAGCTGGTCGACTTCTCGCGCAACCCGCACTCGCCCCAGTACGGCGACTTCGGCGTCCTCCACGTCCGTTACGGGAAGGCCCAGAAGGGGGCTGCGCCCAAGCGCCGCTCCGTTCTCACCGTGTTCGAGTGGTCACCTGAGGCCGTTCACCGGTGGATCCGCACTGGACTGCCTCACCTTGCCGCTCAACCGACCGACCTGTTCCCGACCAGCCAGGGCCTCGTCGTGCCGAAGTCGAATCTGCGTCGACGTTTCCGCGCCTACGTCAATGAGCTGGGCTTCCCGGCCGGCCTGGACATGCATTCCCTTCGCCGGTCCTACGTCACCCACCTGTTCGAGTTCTACGGCTTCGAGCACACGTTCGTCCAACAACAAGTTGGCCACCTCCATGCGTCGACCACATCCATCTACACGGCAGTCTCCAGCGACTACCAAACCCGGGCGTTGAACCGCGTCCTCGAGCGCACGATCAACGCGACCACCAACAGCACCCCGTGGGAGGAAAAACCATGAAACGAGAAATCGAGTACCGCTGGCGCGCACGCGAGCTCATGGCGCGCCATGGCATGAAGAACAGCCGAGAACTCGTCGCCCCGCTCCGAGAACGCGGCATCACCCTCTCGGAGTCGCAGATCTATCGCCTCGTCGCCCAAGATCCCGAGCGGATCTCCTTCAAAGTCCTCACCGCTCTCTGCGACATCTTCAACGTTGAGGCGAACGAGCTCGTCACCTTCACCGCAGCGAACGCCAAGAGCCAACGCCAAGAACGAGCGATGGCCTCCGGCGAGAACATCGTCAACTTCGCCGACGCATACAAACACGTCCGCGCCCGCATCCTCGACGATGACGACTGAGCACCGCACCCGCGGACGCCCCCGAACCCCAGGCACCCTGCACTGCGACCGCTGCGGCGGTCTGGTCGCGAAGATGCGAGTGCACTGGCCATCCAAGCACCGATCGAACGCTTCGGTCGGTGGCACCACTTGAAACGACTCCGGGCGAAGTCGTTGCCCGGCAAGAATATGAACTTCGCCGTCCGGTCAGCGAAGCAGGAAATCACCGAGTCAGGACGATTCCTCGCCTGGCTCCTATCCGAGCACGACGCCACCTACAGCGATATCCGTCAGGCCCACCTCGACGACTACCTCTCCTCCGGACCATCCACGCGCCATGCCATCAACACCTTCATCGCCTCGCTCGTCGCATCACGCGAGATCGCGAAAGTCCGGGTCCCCCGTCGTGAAGCACGAGCGACCCCGATCTTGACGCAGGCAGCCAGAGTCGACCACATCCGCGCCTGCCTCACCGCCGGAGAAATGCCCGCGGCAGACCGCGTCGCCGCACTCATCCTGCTGCTCTATGCACACCCTGTCGGAAAGATCGCAGCCCTGAAAACCAGCGCACTCGAAGCGCGACCCGACGGCCTCTACTTGCGCCTGGGATCGGTGCCAGCCCTACTACCCGCACAAGTCGCGGCAACCTTCTGGGACTACGTCCACAACCGCCCCAACCAGCGAACTGTCAACACCGACAGCCCTTGGCTCTTTCCCGGCAACCTGCCTGGCCAACACACCCATCCAGAAAGCATGCTGCACCGACTTCGTAACTGGGGCATCGACCTCAACGGAGTCAGAAACACCGCCCTGCGCGACCTCGCCAGAGAACTTAATCCCACCGCCTTGGCCAATTCCCTGGGCTACAGCAGCAAGATAATCCACCAGCACGCTACCACCGCCGGAGCGCCACACGCCGACTACATCGACCTCAAATCGTCACAGCTGCAGCCCTCGTCCTGGCTCAGTTCCGCGAAGGATTAGAATCCTTCCGGATACCGCTTGACTCTGGCGTATCCGCAATTCGTGCGAATCGGAGGGTTGACATCCTCCGCCGATCCATCAATTCTGCGCTGTAGCCACACCCTCGCACGGCGGGGAACGTGCTCCACGGTTTGTGGGTACCGCCAGTCCACAGAGTTGGTCTGCCCAAACCATGCTGTCCTCACTGGGACAAGGTGACTTAGCCCAAACCGAGGCTCTGAAATCAAACGATAGTGTCGCCCTAGGGAAGCTGGCTCTGGGCGCACTTCTCTGGATCGATGCCAGCCTCGAGCAGCTGCGCCCAAACGTCCTCGGAGGACTCCTTTGGCGGAATCCCCATGGCGGTCAAGCATGCCTGATAGACGCGATTCGCCGTCGAGTTATCCTTGTTGAGATATTGCCACTTTTCATCAATGCGTTGGAACTCGGTGAAGTAACAGCGGTCATAGTCACCCGAGTCGTACGCTGAGGCAAGCATCGAATATGTGATCAAATACTCGCCCTCCTCAACACCCACCAGCGGCTGTTTGGCACCCGTCATGCACGCATCGAAACGATCGAATGCCGCCCTATATTCTTCTTGTGTGACCCCATTCTCCAGCTCGATCAGCTGCTGGTCCGAGGCCACAATTTCTGGCAAATTCTCACGCGTTACCGGTGCATCTCCGGCAGACGCGGTCAAGGCCGCACACCCTGTCAGCAAGAGCACCGCGGCGGTTGCAGCTGCAAGCGTTGCAATTCCTCTGAGCATTCCAAACTCCTTCATCACGTCGTGAACGCGCCGAGCCCCGTGGCTTGGTGGATTCCTGCATAGGTCTAGGACTGGTAAACAACGGAACTGGGATATCCGTACGTTGCACCAGACAGATAATTCGGAGAGCCTGGGTATGAGTTATACCGGACTTGGGTCCACGTCGAGTAGGCGCCGCAGCCACCAGCCGGATAAGTCTGGTCACCGCCCGACCACGAGTACCCTTTGATCGAGCCTGAGCCCGACGGACACGCCCTTGATGTGTTCCCGAGAGCAGCAAGCAGGCAACGCACTGGCTAGTGCGAGCGCGACCGCTGCCGAACCCGCCAGAACGACGTTCCTGAATCTTTTCGACATTAATCCCCCCAAATAAGTCGACCACACCTTCGTGGAGTAGCTGCAGAATATGGTAACGAGCATGCGCCGTCAATGATTTCGCCAAGCGACTTGCACCGGATATGTTAACGGCTGCTTTACCCTCAGCATGGAAGCTGCGGCTTCCCGGCAATCTGACTGGCCAGCACACCCATCAAGAAAGCATGCCGCACCGACTTCGCAACTGGGGCATCGGCCTCAACGGCGTCAGGAAACACGGCCCTGCGCGACCTCATCAGAGACGACCTCATCCCACCGCCTCGGCCAACTCCCTACCGCAGCAAGAAATTCCACCGGCACGCAGCCGCCGCCGGAGGCCATACCCCGACTATGTCAACCTCAAATCATCACAGCTGCCGCCCTCGTCCTGGCTCAGTTCCGTGAAGGATTAGGGCCCTTTCAGATAAGTCCAGTTCCCGCTCGACGGGCATGATGCTCGGATGAGCCGCCGCCCACCTGGCCGGGGAACGCGTTCGGCTGCTCCCCCAGGGCATATTGTCTTTCACCAGGCGCTCAGACTCCGCCGAGTTGCATAATCGCCCAGGGCTGTGCAACGTGCCTATTCTTCTCCGAAGCCCGACTCCAGAAGGTCCCCGAGGGCTGCTACGGCCGCCGCTCCGTTCGCATCCGACGAAGAGATCTCCGCGCTCATGCCGCGGGTGAGTCCGAGCGACATCACGGCGAGCAGACTGGACGCGTCCTTACCGTTCACGGTGACCCGGGCCTCGAACGTGCTGGCGAGCTTCACGAAGTCGGCCGCCGGCCGGGCGTGCAGGCCAGCAGTGTTGACCAGGGTGACGGTTCGCGTGACCTGCTGCGGTAGCTCTGGGTCCGCGGCGACCTCGGACTCGGCCCCGATTGCGGACTGAGCGGCACGAACGACGGAGTCGAGGTCTCCCCCGACCTCGGCGGCGACGGCTGCCGCCACTCCCCCCTCGATGAGCGGCGCGTCCGCGATGCGTACCCGGGCACGAACCGCATCATCGAGGAAGTCCAACGCGGTTTCGGCCGTCAGGATGGCGGAGCCCAGATCACAAAGGAGCACCACGCCGGCGCCGGCATCAGCCTGCTCAATGCCGCTGAGCACCTTCGTGAAGCTCGTGCCGATCCCCCCGCCGTCCGTTCCGCCGGCCGGGACCATCCTCGTCTGTGGTGCCATTTGGCGCGCCAGATCCACGAGACCGTCGGCGATCTTCGTGCTGTGAGAGATGAATACGAGGCCGACGGACTGGTCAGGACCGGCCATGTCAGACCATCGAAGCGGTGTCGGCCGCTGCACGCAGCAGCAGGGCGGAAGACTGCGCTCCCGGGTCGCGGTGGCCGATGGCCCGTTCGCCCAGGTAGCTCGCCCGCCCCTTGCGCGCGACCCACGGTTCCGTCGCCTGCGCCCCTGACTCGGCGGCGACTGCCGCGGCCACGAGGATCGCCAGGTCGTCCGCGCCTTCGGCGCGGGCTGCCTCGGCTGCATCGACCGCAGGAGTCCAGGCGTCGACCATGGTCTTATCCCCGGACTCCGCCTTGCCGCGCAGAACGATGCCGTCCCGCGCTGCCGTCAGAAATGCGACCAGAGCAGAACCGTCAAGGTCGGCCGCGCCGGTCACAGCGACGGCCGCCTTGAGGAACGCAGTCCCATATAGCGGACCCGCGGCGCCGCCCACGGTTGAGATCAAGGTGGTCGCGACGAGCTTGAAGACGTCCCCGGGGTTCGCCTCGGACGGGAGATCCTCGAGTTTGGACAACACCGCCTGGAAACCACGATCCATGTTCTCGCCATGGTCACCGTCGCCGATTGCGCGGTCCAGATTGATCAATTCCACACGGTGCTCGCTCATCACAGCCGCACTGGTCCTGATCCAGGCCTTCGCCCAGGTGACGTCCAAATTCATTTGAGCTCCTTCTGCCGACCTACCGTCCCCACCGTAGCGCTGCCGTCTGGACGGGCGCATCCCACAGGGCGGTCAATTCGTCATCGAGTTTCAGCACGGTGATGGATGCCCCCTGCATCTCGAGCGACGTCGTGAAGTTGCCGACGAGGGTCCGGGTCACGTCGATCCCCTGCTCGGCCAACACCTCGGCGGCCCGTCGAAAGACGATGTACAGCTCGATCTGCGGTGTGCCACCCATACCGTTGACGAACAGGAGCACCTTGTCCCCGGCCACGAACGGAATGTCCTCGAGGATGGGGCCGAGGAGACGGTCGACGATGGCATCGGCAGGCTCGAGCTTGATGCGCGCGCGCCCCGGTTCGCCGTGGATCCCGATCCCGATCTCAATCTCGTCATCGGCGAGGGAGAAGCTGCCCTCCCCTGCGTGGGGAACAACGCAGGGAGTCAGGGCCACACCCATCGACCGGACACCGGAGATCACCCTCTCTGCGATCGCGGCCACGGTCTCCAGGGCGTCTCCACGCTCAGCGGATGCTCCAGCGATCTTTTCGACGAGGACCGTTCCGGCCACACCGCGTCGTCCGGCCGTGTAGAGCGAGTCCTTCACGGCGACGTCATCGTTGACCAGCACGGAGCGGACCTCGATGCCGTCGGCGGCGGCGAGGTCCGCGGCGGTCTCGAAATTCAGGACGTCCCCGGTGTAGTTCTTGACGATGTGCAGCACCCCTGCTCCCCCGTCCACCGCCTTCGTCGCGGCGAGGATCGGATCGGGTGTCGGCGAGGTGAAGACGGCGCCGGGCACGGCGGCATCCAGCATTCCGAAACCGACGAACCCGCCATGCAGGGGCTCGTGTCCGCTTCCTCCTCCGCTGACCAGACCCACTTTCCCGGTGACGGGGGCATCGCTGCGCACGATGTAGACCGGTTCCGTGGAAACCCGGACGATATCGGCGTGGGCAGCGCCGAACCCGGCCACGGCCTCCGCGACGACGTTCCTGGGATCATTGACGAGTTTCTTCATGTCTCTTCCTTCGATCGAGGTGGATGAACGGCCCGTCTACGGGCTGTTGTAGAGCAATGTGCAGTCCCGCCTCAACCTACGCGCTGCCCCCGTTACCGGTAAGGGGTTGTGATTTGCACGTCCACCGGCCCATTCCGCTGCGTTAATCGCCGCGCTATGTTATTGCCGATCACTCACTGCTTCGGGTTGCTTCGGCACCTCCAGCCTCACTAAGGAAGGTCAACGTGGACAATATTGGAGTCGTATTCTTATCGGAAGTGCTGGGCACGGCAATGCTGGTCCTCCTCGGAACCGGTGTGGTCGCCAACGTCGCGCTGGCCAAGAACAAGGGCCTTGGCGGCGGGTTCCTCATGGTCACATTCGGATGGGGCTTCGCGGTCTTCGCCGGCGTCATCGTCGCCTACAATTCCGGCGCGCACCTCAACCCGGCTGTCACCCTCGGTCTGGTCGCCTCGGGGGCGACGGAGTTCGGTTCGGGCGTCCCCGTGAACTTCCTTTCCGTCGTCACCTACATCGCGGCGCAGTTCCTCGGTGCGTTCATCGGAGCAATCATCTGCTGGGTGGCTTACAAACAGCACTTCGATGCAGAGCCGAACTCAGCCAACAAACTCGGCGTCTTCTCGACGGGTCCGGCCATCCGTTCTTACGGCTGGAACCTGACGACCGAGATCATCGGCACGTTCGTGCTCGTCTTCGTCGTACTCGCCTTCGGCGGAGGACGTCAGGGCGAGAGTGGCGGACTGGCCGCCCTCGGCGCACTGCCGGTTGCACTGCTCGTTATCGTTATCGGCACCTCCCTCGGAGGGCCGACGGGCTACGCAATCAACCCGGCACGAGACCTGGGTCCCCGCATCGCGCACTTCGTCCTGCCGATCAAGGGCAAGGGCCCATCCGACTGGGCGTATTCGTGGGTTCCGGTGATAGGGCCGGTCATTGGCGGTGTGCTCGCCGGATGGGCATCCCTGTTCCTCTTGCCTGTACTCACCTAGCCCTTCCCGTGGGCCGGTTCAGTCGATGAATCGGCCCACTCTTTGCGGTGTCACGCAATGGCGTGCGCTGGATCGAGCACAGATTTTCACAATTCAAGGAGGCATTCCATGGCAAAGTACGTCATCGCAATCGACCAGGGAACGACAAGTTCTCGAGCGATCGTTTTCGACAAAGCCGGCTCGGTGATCGCCGTCGGCCAGCACGAGCACGAACAGATCTTCCCGCGGGCCGGATGGGTGGAACACGACCCGATGGAGATCTGGAACAACACCCGTGAGGTCATCGGTCAGGCGCTGTCGAAGGCGAACCTGACCCGGCATGACATCGAGGCCGTGGGAATCACCAACCAACGCGAGACCGCCGTGGTCTGGGACCGCCACACCGGGCTTCCCGTCTACAACGCGATCGTCTGGCAAGACACACGCACCCAGCCGATCGTGGATCGTCTCGCTGCCGACGGCGGAGTCGAACGGTTCAAGGCCAAGGTGGGACTGCCGTTGGCGACCTACTTCTCCGGCACCAAGATCGTCTGGATCCTCGAGAACGTCGAGGGTGCCCGCGACAAGGCCGAGGCCGGCGACCTGATGTTCGGAACGACCGACTCCTGGGTACTGTGGAACCTCACCGGAGGGATCGAAGGCGGCGTCCATGCGACGGACGTCACCAATGCCAGCCGCACCATGTTCATGGACCTGAAGACCCTGCAGTGGGATGACGAGATCCTCGCCGCGTTCGACGTGCCGAAGTCGATGCTGCCCGAGATCCGCTCCTCCTCGGAGGTCTACGGGCTGGTGAACGAACACAGCCTGCTGCGGGAGGTGCCGATCGCCGGAATCCTGGGTGACCAGCAGGCCGCAACCTTCGGGCAGGCAGCCTTCGACCAGGGTGAGGCCAAGAACACCTACGGCACAGGTAACTTCCTGATCTTCAACACAGGCACCGACATCGTGCATTCGAAGAACGGTTTGCTCACCACCCTTGCCTACAAACTTGGCGACGCAGAACCTCACTACGCACTGGAGGGTTCGATCGCGGTCACCGGTGCCCTCGTTCAGTGGCTGCGGGACAACCTGGGAATGATCAGTACCTCCGAGGAAATCGAAACGCTGGCCAAAACCGTCGAAGACAATGGCGGCGCCTACTTCGTGCCGGCCTTCTCCGGACTCTTCGCGCCGTACTGGCGTTCGGACGCGCGCGGAGCCCTCGTCGGCTTGACCCGGTTCGTGAACAAGGGCCACATCGCCCGTGCCGCACTCGAGGCGACGGCGTTCCAGACCCGCGAGGTCCTTGACGCGGTCAACGCCGATTCGGGTGTGCCGCTGACCGAGTTGAAGGTCGACGGCGGCATGATCGCCAACAACACGCTCATGCAGTTCCAGGCCGACATCATCGGAGTACCGGTGGTGCGACCGGTCGTGGCCGAGACCACCGCACTCGGAGCCGCGTACGCCGCCGGCTTGGCAGTTGGGTTCTGGAGCGACCTCGACGAGCTGCGGGCCAACTGGCAGGAGGACAGCCGGTGGACGCCGCACATGGACGAGGAGGAGCGAAACCGCCAGCTGCGCAATTGGAAGAAGGCCGTCACAAAGACGTTCGGTTGGGTGGACGAGGACGTCGTTTAGCGCGCCAGCTCCGGCCGGTCGGGTCAGACCCGACTGGCCGCCACCCATTCGGCCAGCTTGGCCGTGGCCGCACCGGAGTCGACTGCCTCAGCGGCCACGGCCATCTTGGTGCGGAAACGATCAAGAATGTTGACCTGAGCCTGCCCAGGATCCTTTGCCAAGTCGAACGAGACCAGGCCGGCGGCCGCGTTCAGCAACACGATGTCACGGACCGCACCGAGCTCACCGCCCAGCATCGAATGGACAACGGTGGCATTGTGTTGCGCATCCGCGCCAACCAACTCACTGATCGACGACCGACGGATACCCAGGTCCCGCGGATCGATGTCGTGCTCCGTCACCAGCCCCCGCGACACCTCCCAGATATGGCTGTGACCGGTCGTGGTCAGTTCGTCCAGACCGTCGTCGCCCCGGAAAACCAGGGCCGTCGCCCCACGGGTCTGGAAGACACCCACGATAAGCGGAACGCGGTCCAGATTGGCGACGCCGACGGCTGACGCCTCGGGACGAGCCGGGTTGCACAACGGGCCGAGGTAGTTGAACACGGTGGGGATGCCGAGTTCCTTACGCGCCTGGGCGGCATGCCGAAACCCCGGGTGGAACGCCGCGGCGTAGGCAAAGGTGATCCCGGCGGCATCCAGAATGGCCGCGACCTTGTCGGCAGACAGCGTCAGATCGATGCCGAGGGCAGCGAGCACGTCCGAGGAACCCGACGCGGAGCTCGCGGCCCGATTGCCGTGCTTGACCACGGGGACGCCGACCCCCGCACAGACGATGGAGGCCATCGTCGAGATGTTGACGGTACCGAATCGGTCCCCGCCGGTCCCGACGATATCCAGGGCCATCGGGTTCACCGACAGGGGGACGGCATGTTCAAGGATCGCATCCCGGAAACCGACGATTTCATCCACGGTTTCACCCTTCGCGCGAAGGGCCACGAGGAAGCCGGCCAGTTGAGCCGGAGTCGCCTCCCCGAGCATGACCTGCTGCATGCTCCAGGCGGCATCGGAAACGCTGAGGTCCTCCCCCGAAAGCAGGGCGTTGAGGACGTTTGGCCAAGACTGAATTTCAAGCATGAGAAGATTTTAGCGAGATCGCCGGACCGCCCAGAATTCACTTCCGGAGGCGCGTTTGTTGCAATCAGGTAGTCATTCCGGCAAATGAGCGACAGGCCTGTCCGGATGACAATAACCACTCCACAAATCGGCCATAATGGAATGGTGACGAGCCCATCTATTACGTACACGGT
Source organism: Cryobacterium sp. TMT3-29-2 (assembly GCF_004564305.1). Lineage (NCBI taxonomy): Bacteria > Bacillati > Actinomycetota > Actinomycetes > Micrococcales > Microbacteriaceae > Cryobacterium > Cryobacterium sp. TMT3-29-2. Next base: position 27,578 of record NZ_SOGK01000065.1, on the reverse strand, counting down.
CAATGCGCCCGTTGTTAACCGGCCCAACAGCGTGGCTGTTGGCACTATCGTCTGGCTGGGCAGCGAAGTCATGTTCTTCGCCGGCCTGTTCGCCATTTACTTCACACTGCGGTCGACGTCACCGGAGTTGTGGTTGTTCGAGACGGAGAAGCACGGCTTCGGCTTCGCCCTGGTGAACACGCTGATCCTCGTGTCCTCCTCGGTGACCTGCCAGTTCGGCGTGTTTGCCGCTGAACGCCTGCAATCACGTTCGACCGGATGGAAGCCGAGCCAGTGGGGCATGGTCGAGTGGTTCTTCCTCACCTACGCCCTCGGCGCCATTTTCGTGTCCGGCCAGGTCTTCGAATACGCGACTCTCGTTTCCGAGGGAGTGTCACTCACCAGCAATGCCTACGGCTCTGCGTTCTACCTCACCACCGGTTTCCACGGAATCCACGTGACCGCTGGCCTGATCGCCTTCCTGCTCGTCATCGGGCGCGCTTTCGCCGTCAAGAACTTCGGCCATAAGGAAGCAACCAGCGCCATCGTCGTGTCCTACTACTGGCACTTCGTCGACGTTGTCTGGATCGGGCTGTTCCTCGTCATTTATGTTCTTAAATAGAAAGTCGGAGTGGACACCACGTATGACCACGATTAGCACACCCAAGCAGACCGGCGGTCGCAAAGCCGGACGTCGCAGCCCGCTTGCCAGCGTCGCCCTCATCGCGATTGGACTCCTCTTCACGGGAGGCGCTTACGCCGCTTTCAGCACGAGTACGGCGAGTGCCGAAACGAATGCTGCCTCCCAGCAGACCGTCGGTGAAGGCCAGAAGCTCTTCGCCGCGAACTGCGCCACCTGTCACGGATTGGAAGCGGCAGGCACCGAGGCCGGCCCCAGCCTGATTGGCGTGGGCGCGGCGTCAGTCGACTTCCAGGTCGGCACCGGGCGCATGCCGATGCAGTTGAACGGACCGCAGGCTGAGAAGAAGGCCGTCCAGTTCACAGACGAGCAGATCGCCTCTCTCGCCGCCTATGTCGCGTCCCTCGCGCCGGGTCCGGCACTTCCGGATGCGTCACTCCTCGACGGTGAGGGCGATGCCGCCAACGGAGCCGAGCTGTTCCGCATCAACTGCGCGATGTGCCACAACGTCGCCGGCGCCGGCGGTGCTCTCACCCAGGGCAAATACGCTCCTGCTCTGGCCGGGGTCACCGAAAAGCACATCTATGAGGCCATGGTCACCGGCCCGCAGAATATGCCCGTGTTCAACGACATGAACATCTCCCCGGAGAGCAAGCGGGACATCATCACCTACCTCAAGTACCTGGACAACAACCCGTCTCCCGGTGGATTCGCCCTGGGCGCCCTTGGACCGGTCTCGGAAGGTCTTTTCCTGTGGATCTTCGGTCTCGGATCCATCGTCGCCTTGACGGTGTGGATCACCGCGAAGTCGAACTGATCACCGCCCAGGTCTGACACAAACTGTTTTTATGAGAATTCCGATGAAGGAGAACAATGGCCATGGACGATAACAGCGGGAAGGACTTGACCGCCGCTGACTCGTCGAGCGTCGGGCATGAGGGGGCTCCCGCAGGCACGGCCGTCGTCGTACGGGATGCAGTGGCCAACCCGGGCTTCCCCCCACACCGCCCGCGCGTCACCGATCTCAACCCGAGCGCGGAACGTCGCGCCGAGCGAACCGTCTACACGCTGTTCTACCTGTCGATCGTCGGCAGCGTTTTCGCGATTGTGGCCTACATGGTTTTTCCGATCATCCCGGAAGAACCGGATTCGGTTCGTCTGAACAACCTCTTCATCGGACTAGGCCTCACTCTCGCCCTGCTCGCCATCGGCATCGGGGCCGTGCACTGGGGCAAGGCCCTGATGTTCGACCACGAAGGCGTCGACGAGCGTCACCCCGTGCGGGGGTCCGATGAGACCCGCGAACGTGCGGTCGAGATCTTCCACGAGGCCAATGTCGAATCGGGTATCGGTCGCCGCACCCTGATCCGGAACAGTCTGATCGGGGCGCTGATCGCCTTCCCGCTGCCGGCCGTCGTGCTGTTCCGCGGATTGGGCCCCCAGGACACCAACCCGGCTGCTCTGCTCGAACACACCATGTGGAAGAAGGGCACCAGGCTCGCCATCGACCCCACGGGCACGCCGATCAAGGCCTCGGACGTCACTCTCGGTTCTGCGTTCCACGTGATCCCCGAGGGTTTGCAGGACCTCGGTCACGGCAAACTCGAGGAGAAGGCCAAGGCCGCGGTTCTTTTGATGCGCCTGAAGCCGGAAGACATCAACGAGCCCGCCGACAAGAAGGATTGGTCGTACGACGGTATCGTCGCGTACTCGAAGATCTGCACGCACGTCGGATGCCCGGTCGCGCTCTACGAGCAGCAGACCCACACGCTCCTATGCCCCTGTCACCAGTCGCAATTCGACGTGACGAACCAGTGCGAGGTCATCTTCGGTCCGGCTAAGCGCCCACTGCCGCAGCTGCCCATCACGGTAGACTCCGAGGGTTACCTCATTGCACAGAGCGATTTCACTGAACCCGTCGGACCGAGCTTCTGGGAGCGGAATTGAGTACTGCAACTACGACCACTGAGCTGGTCGAAACGAAGAAGTCCGGTGGTCTCACCGGGGCCGCCGCAAACTACATCGACGAGCGCACGAGCATCTCGACTGCGGTCAAGGAGCTGGGTCGCAAGATCTTCCCCGACCACTGGTCCTTTCTGCTCGGTGAGGTCGCTCTCTACAGCTTCGTCATCATCCTCCTGTCCGGTTCGTTCCTGACCTTCTTCTTCAGCGCGTCGATGACGCCGGTGGAATACGACGGCTCATACATGCCGCTCAAGGGTGTGGAAATGTCCGCGGCGATGGCATCTTCTCTCGACATCTCCTTCGACATCCGCGGCGGACTCCTCATGCGCCAGGTACACCACTGGGCAGCACTGCTCTTCGTGGCCGCCATCGGGCTCCACATGCTCCGCATCTACTTCACCGGAGCGTTCCGCAAGCCGCGCGAACTGAACTGGGTCATCGGCTTCGTGCTGTTCATCCTCGCCATGGCCGAAGGTTTCACCGGTTACTCTCTCCCCGACGATCTGCTCTCCGGAAACGGACTGCGGATCATCGACGGAATGGTCAAGGGAATGCCGCTCGTCGGTACCTGGATCTCCTTCCTTCTCTTCGGCGGCGAGTTCCCAGGTGAGGCGATCGTCGGTCGTCTCTACTCCCTGCACATCCTCCTGCTGCCGGCTATCATCGTGGCGTTGATCGCAATGCACCTGCTCTTCGTGGTCGTGCACAAGCACACCCAGTACCCCGGTGCCGGACGCACCAACCAGAACGTGGTCGGTTACCCGGTTCTCCCGGTGTACGCGGCCAAGGCCGGCGGATTCTTTTTCATCGTCTTCGGCATCGTGATGCTGATGGCATCGCTGTTCACGATCAACCCCATCTGGAACTACGGCCCCTACGATCCTTCCCCTGTTTCGGCTGGAACACAGCCGGACTGGTACATCGGTTTCGCTGATGGAGCCCTTCGTCTGATCCCGCCGGGGCTCGAGTTCGTGTGGCTGGACCGCACCTGGTCCTTCAATATTCTGATCCCGCTCGTGACGCTCGGCCTCTTCATCCTGGTTGTCCTCATCTACCCGTTCATCGAGGCGTGGGTGACCGGGGACAAGCGTGAGCACCACATCCTCGACCGCCCCCGGAACGCCCCGACACGCACCGCCATCGGTGCCGCCGGCGTCACTTTCTACGCGGTGCTGTGGGCGACGGCCTCCTCGGACATCATCGCAACGCACTTCAAGGTGACAATGGAAGGAGTGATCCACACCATGCAGTTCCTGGCTATCGTGGGTCCGTTCATCGCCTTCTTCGTGACGAAGCGGATTTGCCTGGCGCTGCAGAAGAAGGATCGCGAAATTGTCCTTCACGGTTACGAGTCCGGACGCATCGTTCGTTTGCCTGGCGGCGAGTACATCGAAGTCCACCAGCCTGTCGACGAATACGAGCGCTGGAAGCTGGTCAGCTACAACGACTACAAGCCGCTCATGATCCGTCCGAATTCCCAGGGCAAGATCACGGTCGGGCAGAAAGCCCGTGCCGGGATGTCCCGCTGGTTCTTCGAGGACCGGATCGAACCGGTCTCCAGCACGGAACTCGAACGGTCGCACTCCGACCACCACTAGGCTCCGGCCGAAACTACAGAACGGGCATCGATGTCCCTCCAGACCCTGTCGGAGTGGCTTCGGTGCCCGAACTGTTTTCTCCCGCTCTCGCCCAACGAGCCTCTGGCCCTGCGGTGCGGGTCTGGACATTCGTTCGACGTGAACAAGCGCGGGTATGTGTCTCTGGCCGGCAGCGCGAGCGGTTTGATCGGCGACAGCGCCGCGATGGTCGACGCGCGAGCCCTCTTCCTCGAAACCGGCTGGTACCAACCGCTGCGTGAGCGCCTCGCCGAGCGGGTAGCGGCCGAGGATCCCACTCGGGTTCTGGACATCGGCTGCGGAACCGGCTATTACCTGCAGGGCATCCTCACGCACTCTCCGGCCGTCCGCGCTCTGGGCATGGATCTCTCCCCCGTGGCGGTCCGGCGCACCGTGAGCGGTCAAACTCACGTTGACGGGTTGGTAGCGGACGTCTGGTCCCCACTGCCGGTGCGTGATGCCTCAGCTGACGTGATCGTCAACGTCTTCGCTCCCCGGAACGCGTCTGAATTCCACCGAGTGCTTCGCGAGCACGGCCTGCTCTTCGTCGTCGTGCCGCAGGCGTCCCACCTCCGGGAGCTCCGGGCGGCCGGTCTGGCACTCGACGTACCCGCGAATAAAGGTGCGCACCTGTCCGCGGCTCTGTCCCCCGCCTTCGAACTCGCAACGCGGGACGAGCTGTCGTCCACGCTGAGGCTCGAACCGGCCCAGGCATCCGCTCTGATCGGGATGGGCCCCTCCTCCCACCACACGGATGCTGCGGCGCTCGCGCGCCAGCTGAGCGGCGTGCAGACCGTCACGGCGTCCTTCGAGCTGTTGGGATACCGGCGGCTCTCGAACTGACAGCGGCGCGTCCGCTGCCGGTTCAGCACACCTCGACTGCGTTGTCTGCCGCGATTCAGGCTGGTCAGTGTCCCGCGCGACGCTGACCAGTGTCCCGCTTCGGAATCGCCGGTATCGGCCGACGCACCACGCTGGCGTGTGCCGGATGGGCCGCGGGGCTCACGGTATCGATCAGACTCCCGGAGGACGGCACCCCCGACTCGCCCGCCGGACGGCCTTAACCAGCTTCTCAACACTTCGGATGCAGGCGACGACAGAACGGCGCCCAAGACCAGTGTCCGGAGCGCCGTTCGTCCGTGCCGTAGGCACGTGAGTGAGTTTAGATCAACGAGCGAAGTTGCCTCGATAGTACTCGTACACCCAGCCGACGAGGCAGATGACACCGATACCGAAAGCGATTATCGAGATCCACACGCCCACAGCCAGACCCAGGAAGAGCAGAGCGGCGCTGGCAGCCAGCAGGATGGGCCACCAGCTCCACGGGCTGTAGAAGCCGACCTCGGGGTCACCGTCGTCAATATTCGCGTCGAGGCGGTCCTCGGGAAGTTCGCCGCCCTGGGCGCTATGCACGCGTCCCAGATAGAAGGCGATAAAACTGAAGAGGATGGCAGACAGGCCGAGTGCGAACGTGCCAGCCCACTCAACCTTGTTTTGCAGCGGGTCGACGAGGCCCCAGATGACATAGGCCACCGTGATCACGACGAAAAAACCCGTCAGAATCCAGAGCAGATTTACGTTGGCTCTCATCTACTTTATCCTTTGCGACGCGGCGTCGTACGTAGGGGCATCCGGTGCATCCTTTGCCGGCCCGATACCGACCGTAATGGGCGCCTCCGGGTGGTTCAGGTCGAACGCAGGGCGCTCAGACCGGATGCGAGGGATGGAGGTGAAGTTATGACGGGGCGGCGGGCAGGACGTCGCCCACTCGAGTGACCCTCCGTAGCCCCACGGGTCATTCACGGTGACCATGGGAGCCTTGCGGGCAGTGATGTAGACGTTCAGGAAGAACGGGATCATCGAGACCGCGAGGATGACCGAACCGATCGTGGACAACTGGTTCATCCACGTGAAACCGTCTTCGGGCAGGTACGAGGCGTAGCGCCGCGGCATGCCGACGACGCCCAACCAGTGCTGCACCAGGAAGGTCGTGTGGAAACCGATGAAGAGAATCCAGAAGTGCCACTTGCCGAGGCTCTCGTTGAGCATCTTGCCGGTCCACTTCGGCCACCAGAAATAGAACCCGCTGAACATCGCGAAGACCACGGTGCCGAAGATGACGTAGTGGAAGTGCGCGACGACGAAGTACGTGTCGGAGACGTGGAAGTCGAGGGGCGGGGAAGCCAGGATGACGCCGGTGAGACCCCCGAAGGTGAACGTGACCAGGAAGCCGAGGGCCCACAGCATGGGCGTCTCGAAGGTCAGGGATCCGCGCCACATGGTTCCGATCCAGTTGAAGATCTTCACCCCGGTGGGCACGGCGATGAGCATGGTCATCAGGGAGAAGAACGGCAGGAGGACAGAGCCGGTGACGTACATGTGGTGCGCCCAGACCGCCACGGACAGGGCCGCGATGGAGATGGTCGCGTAGATCAGGGTCTTGTACCCGAAGATCGGCTTGCGGCTGAAGACCGGGAAGACCTCAGACACGATGCCGAAGAACGGCAGCGCGATGATGTAGACCTCGGGATGCCCGAAGAACCAGAACAGGTGCTGCCACAGGATGGCTCCACCGTTGGCCGGATCGTAGATGTGCGAGAGAAAGATGCGGTCTGAAGCGGCGGCCAGCAGGGCCGCGGCGAGGACCGGGAACGCCATCAGGACGAGAAGGGACGTGACCAGGGTGTTCCAGGTGAAGATGGGCATCCGGAACATGGTCATTCCGGGGGCGCGCATCGTGATCACCGTGGTGATGAAGTTCACGGCGCCGAGAATCGTTCCGAAACCGCTCAGCCCGAGCCCGACCATCCAGAGGTTGCCGCCGACGCCCGGGGAGAACGTCGTACTGGCGAGAGGCTGATAGGCGAACCAGCCGAAGGACGCTGCACCCTGCGGAGTGAGAAACCCGCCGATGGCAACGAGGCTGCCGAAGAAGAAGGCCCAGAACGAGAAGGCGTTCAATCGGGGGAACGCCACGTCGGGAGCGCCGATCTGCAGCGGCATGAGGGAGTTGGCGAATCCGAAGAACAATGGCGTCGCGAACATCAGAAGCATGATGGTGCCGTGCATGGTGAAGAGCTGGTTGTACTGTTCCTTCGTCTGTACGACCTCGAGGCCGGGGGCGAAGAGCTGTGCGCGGATGACCAGGGCCATGACTCCGGCGAGGCAGAAGTAGACGAAGGACGTGATCAGGTACATGTACCCGATGACCTTGTGGTCGGTGGAGGTGATCCAACGGACGATGACGTTACCCTTGCGGTCAACGCCGGGGGGCCGGCGCGATGCTGTCGGGGCGGCCGGTGAGGTAGGCGCCGTAGTGGTGGTAGTCATGGACTAGTTGCCCTCCTGCTCGGTCGGGGCTGTCGTGCCCGGCTGGTTCTGGTTGCGTTCGTACTCGAGCCCGAGCTGTCCGTCGTTGCCTGCGGCACGGAGGGAGTCGATGTAGGACTCGTAGTCAGCCTCGGATACGACCTCGACCTTGAACAGCATCAAGGAGTGGTACTCGCCGCACAACTCGGCGCACTTACCGGAGTAAGTCCCGATGCGCTCCGGGATGACGGACATGTAGTTCGTCTTGCCGGGGATCATGTCCTTCTTGTACAGGAAGTCCACCACCCAGAACGAGTGGATGACATCGCGGGCGTCGAGCGCAAGTTCGACTTTCTTGCCCACCGGCAGGACGAGGGTGGGGATCTCAGACTGAACCAGCGAGCCGGCCGGTCCGTCGACGTCGGGCTGACCCTGGATTCCGGCGGTGTACACGTCTTCATTGATGTAGTTGAAGTCCCACGCCCACTGCTTGCCGATGACCTGGACCTTGACCTCGGGCTCATCGAAGCGTGCCTCGATCTGCGCTTGGTCCCGCGCGGTGAAGGCGAAGAAGCCGACCACGAGAATGAGGGGAACGACCGTGTAGAAGATTTCGATCGGCATGTTGTACCGCAGTTGTACCGGGAGGCCGGTCTGGCCCTTGCGGCGCCGGTAGACCACGACAGCCCAGATCGTGAGCCCCCAGGTGAGAAGCCCCACGATCATCAGAACGATCCAGGAAGTTGTCCACAAACCGGAAATGCGCTCAGTCTGATTGGTCACCGCCGGCTCGCCCTCGATGAAACCGGGGAGGTAGCCATGGAGCTGGGCTTGCGAGCAACCTGCTAGAACAAGGGCCAACGACGCTGCGATCGGAATTGCAGCCCATCGGAGACGATGGTTTTTGCGCACCAGTAACCTTTCGGTGAGACTCGACGACACTTAACGGAAAGTGCTTCTATAGACTTCAAGCCTACTGCGGGTGGCACGTTCCGTTGTGCAAGAACAGGCCGCCTGAGGTAACGAATTCGCCGCCAGTCGCAGTATTCGCAGTGCTGTCGTTCCGTGGCTGTTCAATTGAAGCTGCTGGATCAACTGAAGGAATCTCCACACGCGCAACTGCCGCCGGCATTGGGATTGTCGATGGTGAACCCCTGCTTCTGGATGGTGTCCTCGAAGTCGATGGATGCCCCATCCAGGTAGGGAACACTCATTTTGTCGACGACGACCTCGACCCCATCGAAGTCGACCAGCGCGTCCCCTTCGAGCACTCGCTCATCGAAATACAGCTGGTAGATGAGGCCGGAACAGCCGCCGGGTTGCACGGCGACGCGCAGGCGAAGGTCTTCTCTTCCCTCCTGGGCGAGCAGGCTCCGCACCTTGTCGGCGGCGGCGGCGCTCAGACCCACGCCATGGGCGGCTGTGCTGGTGACGACTGTGTCGGTCATGGGGCTCCTCATTGTTCGCATCGTTCTTGCGTGGTCGTGTGCAGCGGCCGGATGTCCGCTGGATTCCACGCAGATTCTACCGAGCAATGCCGGGAATGCACCCCGTTCATTCCCGGCTCTCAGCCCCGCACGGTGAGGTCATCGTTCGGTGCGCTGGTTCAAGCGGCCGAGAAGGAAGGCCTCGCTGAGGATGGCCCGCTTGAACACACCGAGGTGCAAAGATTCGTTCGGGCTGTGCGCCCTGGAATCGGGGTCTTCGACCCCGGTGACCAAGATCTGTGCCTCCGGGAACACGCGGACCAGATCGGCGATGAAGGGGATTGATCCGCCGACGCCGATGTCCACCGGGCTTTCACCCCACGCTTCGGCCATGGCGCTTCGCGTCTCGGCGACGGCCCAGCCGCCGGTGTCCACCAGGAAGGCCTCCCCCGTGTCGACGTCGTCGATGTCGATTCGGGCACCGAAGGGAGCCATGGCGCGCAGGTGCGCCTCGAGCGCGCGGAAGGCCTCGTCGGCCGGCTGACCGGGAGCGATCCGGGTGCTGACACGTACGGTGACGGCCGGCGTGAGGGTGTTCGACGCGTTGGCCACGGACGGTGCATCGATCCCGGTGACCGTAATGGACGGCTGGGACCAGATCCGGCTGAGGACCGAGCCGTGCCCGATCGGGCTGACGCCGTCGGTGAGCCCGGTCTCCAAGCGGAGCTGCTCCACGGAGTAGTCGGGGGTCGGAACGTTGATGCTCGTCAGCCCGGCGACGGCGACAGAGCCGTCCTCGGCGTAGAGGCTGTCGAGGAGGCGAACGGCTGCCATCATCGCGTCGGGAACAGCTCCCCCGAACATGCCTGAATGCGATGCGTGGTCAAGAGTGCGAACGGTCAGACGGAAGGTGACGTTGCCGCGCAGTGCCGTGGTCAGCGCCGGGGTGTTGATGTCCCAGTTGTTCGAGTCCGCGACGACGATGGCATCCGCCCGCAAGGCCTCCCGGTTCTCCCCCAGGAAGGTGGCGAAGGACCGGCTGCCGAACTCTTCCTCCCCCTCGATGAAGAGCGCCAGGCCAAGGTCGAAGTCGGGTCCTTCAGCCTCCACGAGAGCTCGGATCGAGGCGATGTGTACCATGACGCCCGCTTTGTCGTCCGCGGCGCCGCGTCCGTAAAGGCGGTCGCCGCGCACCGTCGGTTCGAAGGGGTTGGAGTCCCAGTCAGCATCCTGGCCGGGAGGTTGCACATCGTGGTGGGCGTAGAGCAGAACTGTCGGGCGCCCGTTCCGAGCGGCGCGCGTGGCCAGAACGGCCGGGTGGCCGAGCTCGGCACCGCCCGGGATCCCGGTCGTCTTGATTTCAACGGATTCGAACACCCCGAGACCGCGGACAAGGTTCGCGACGGCATCGGCGCTGGCGGCGACCTGTCGAGCGTCGAAGGCGTCCCAGGATACGGAGGGAATCCGCACCAGGGAGCACAGATCTGCGATGGTGGTGGGAAGGCCTCGCTCGACGGCCGCGCGAAGAGCCGGTGCGGCCGGGGAGATTGCCGTGGGAGCTGTTTCTCGAATATCGGTCATCGGGTAATCTTAAGGCAACCAATTGCAAGGAACTGATGTGGCTAAGCCTGTGAACCCAGACGCACAACCATCCATGGAGACCCCGGAAGAGACGAAGTCTCGTCTCGCGGCCGGCCACCCCGTCGGCAAAGGGCAGGCGACGCCCAGCCGGAAACAGCAGGAGGCCCTGAACCGGCGCCCTCTGGTTCCGGACGACCGAAAGCTCGCGGCCAAGCAGGCCAGAAGCAAGGCCGCTGAGACTCGCGAGCGCACTCGGATCGGGATGGCTGCGGGGGACGAAAAATACCTCCCGATGCGGGACCGCGGCCTGCAGAAGCGCTTCGTTCGCGATTTCGTCGACGCTCGCTTCAACGTGGGCGAATTCATGATCCCGGTGATGTTCCTCGTGATCCTGCTGAGCGTCTTCCCCGAACCGGCCATCCAGACCTACGGTTTCCTCGCTCTGTGGGCCTTCGTTATCGTCGCCGTGGTCGACTGCATCATCCTGGGCTTCATCGTCACCCGCAAGCTCAATGCCAAGTTCGGAGTACAGAAGGCCGAGCGGGTTCGCTGGTACGCGGCAATGCGGGCGTTGCAACTGCGCGTCTTACGTCTGCCCAAGCCCCAGGTCAAGCGCGGACAGTACCCGTCCTGAGGTCCGTTCTCCAACGCTCAGGCGGAGAATGCCCCTGATCTGATCAGCGGTACCCGGAGTTCCTCATCCGTCAGAGATCCGTGCTGACCGACCATCGACCGTGCGGATTGGTTCGGCTCTCGGGAGTCGTAGTAGGCGATGAGTTTGCGTGCGGCGACGATGACGTCGCCGATGCGCGGCAAGACATCGGGCGAAACATCGCCGAAGAGACCGGACTCGACAGCCTCAGTGCGCGTGAAGATCCAGGCGCGGTGGCCCTCGACGGCGCGCCACGTGTCGGCAAGAGCCGCGGCGGCCTCGTCGACCGCTTCGGGTTCGAGGTAGAGGTGCAGGCAGCGTGGGTCCCCGCCGATGTGCCGGACGCCGTCGACGAGTTCGGGAACCGTGTCGAAGAGCACGTGACTGGTCGCCGGGACGTCGATGATGCCATGGTCGGCCGTGAGCAGGAGCCCCTCGTCGGCCGTGAGTCCTGCGGCGAAGCGGGCGGTCGCATCGTCGAGGACTTCCAACGCAGCCAGCCACCGGTCGGACTCCCAGCCGTGGGCGTGGGCGGCCACATCCAGCTCGGGGACATAGAGGTAGACGAGGGCGCGCGGCTCGGTGTCCAGAAGGTGCCTGGCGGCGGCGAACCTGTCGGACACGCTCTCCGCCGGCACATAGCGCGCACCGCGAAGCGCCGCCTGGGTGAAACCGGATGCGGAATAGCGGCGGGGTCCGATGGCGAAACCGGGAACGCCGGCATCCGCCGCCCGTTCGAAGACTGTGCGCACGCGCTGCCAGGTCTCCGGCCGCATCCCGTCATCCCAGCCGGTCAGCTGGTTCACCACGCGGTCCCTGTCGGCGTCTCGGACCCGGTAGCCGACGAGGCCGTGCTGCCCAGGGGCGACACCCGTGGTGAGGGTCGTGATCCCCGCCGCGGTGGTGGACGGGAAGACCCCGTCGATCACGCTGGACTTGGTCAGCAGCGACTTCAGGAACCGGGCGTGCCCGGCCCGGGCGCGCAGGGAACTGATTCCCAGGCCGTCCGCGAGAACAACGACCGTTTTGTTCGTCGGAACGAGGCGTAGTGGATTGGGAAGACCCTGGACCGACGCGAGGGAAGATGTGAGTACGTCGGCAAGGCGAAGGGTGCTGAATTGGCGGGCCGGTAGCATAGAAGGCATCGTGCCAAGTTTGACATAGACAAAGCCGAATCGATCCAGCGCCTACCCGACAGCGCGCGTCCCGCAACGCACGCCTCAGCAGAATTCACGAATGAGCCGTCAAGACAGCACCCCGCCCGCCACGTTCACCGAGCGCATCGAAGACGTCGATGTCTCCACCGAGATGCAGGGCTCGTTCCTCGAATACGCCTATTCGGTGATCTACTCTCGGGCGCTCCCGGACGCCAGGGACGGACTCAAGCCCGTGCAACGGCGCATTCTGTATCAGATGAGCGAGATGGGGCTTCGTCCCGATCGCGGCCACGTCAAGTCCGCTCGAGTCGTCGGCGAGGTCATGGGCAAGCTGCACCCGCATGGCGACACCGCGATCTACGACGCTCTCGTGCGGATGGCGCAGGCATTCACGCTGCGCGTTCCCCTGATCGACGGCCACGGCAACTTCGGCTCCCTTGATGACGGCCCGGCGGCCCCTCGCTACACCGAGGCCAGGCTGGCCGCTCCCGCCTTGGCCATGACGGAGAATCTCGACGAAGACGTCGTCGATTTCGTGCCCAACTATGACAATCAGCTCACCCAGCCGGACGTTCTCCCGGCCGCCTACCCGAACCTGCTGGTCAACGGTGCGAGCGGTATCGCCGTGGGCATGGCCACCAACATGGCACCGCACAACCTGATCGAGGTCGTCGGTGCGGCGCGACATCTGCTCGCCCACCCGAACGCGAGCCTGGAAGACCTGATGGAGTTCGTTCCCGGGCCTGACCTGCCCACCGGCGGCACGATCGTCGGATTGGCGGGAATCAAGGATGCCTACGCGACCGGCCGCGGCAGCTTCAAGACCCGGGCACGGGTATCCGTTGAAGCCATCACCGCCCGCAAGGCAGGTCTCGTCGTCACGGAACTCCCCTACCTCGTCGGCCCCGAGCGGGTCATCGAGAAGATCAAGGATGGGGTCAATTCCAAGAAGCTCAACGGAATCTCCGATGTCACCGATCTGACGGACCGCACCAAAGGACTTCGACTCGTCATCGGGATCAAAACCGGCTTCAGCCCGGAGGCCGTGCTCGAGCAGCTGTACCGGGTCACCCCGCTCGAGGACTCCTTCAACATCAATGCGGTCGCCCTCGTCGACGGCGGCCCGCAGACGCTGGGACTTCGGGAACTGTTGCTCGTCTACATCGGACACCGCATCGAGGTCGTCACCCGGCGCTCCGCTTACCGGCTGGCCCGACGCAAGGAGCGCCTGCACCTCGTCGAGGGTCTGCTGGTGGCGATCCTGGACATCGACGAGGTGATCCAGGTCATCCGCGCCAGCGATGACAGCGAACAGGCACGCGCCAAGCTGATCGATGTCTTCGACCTGAGCCAGATTCAAGCCGAGTACATCCTCGAGCTCCGCCTGCGGCGCCTGACCCGGTTCTCCCGAATCGAACTTGAAAACGAGCGGGATCAACTGCTGGCGGAGATCGCGGCCCTGGAGAAGCTTCTCGGCAGTAAGGCGTCCATCCGCACTCTGGTGTCCGACGAACTCGCCTCGGTGGCCGATCGTTTCGGCACGCCACGGCGGACCTTGTTGACCGAGGCGACGGCGAGTATCGCCGGCGCAAACGGCGCCGCCGCCAAGCGGAAGGCCGCCATCCTCGAGGTGACGGACACCCCGACCCGGGTCTACCTCAGCGCAACGGGCAGGATCGCTCGGGTGGAGCTTGCGGCCGACACTGCGGACCTGCCGGAGCGGATCACGCCGGCACAGAGGCGCAGCAAGCATGACGCCGTCCTCTCCGTTTTGGACACGACCAGCCGAACTGAGATCGGAGCGGTCACAAGCCTGGGGCGGCTCATCCGCTTCTCCCCCGTCGACCTCCCGGTGTTGCCGCCGACCTCGGTCCAGCTCGGGGCGGGCGTGCGCGTGAGCGATTACCTGGCCTTGCCCAACAAAGCCGAGAGGATTCTGGCGCTCGTCGCGCTCGACTCCGAACGGTCGATCGTGCTCGGGACCAGACAGGGCACCGTGAAGCGCGTCACCGCGGGCGATTGGGCCAACAAACCAGACTTCGAGATCATCGCCTTGAAGCCCAAGGACGTGGTGGTCGGCGCTGTGCAGGGGGCGGAAGACGACGAACTGGTCTTCATCGCCTCCGACTCCCAGCTGCTGCGCTTTCCGGCCGGCTCGGTGCGCCCGCAGGGACGCACGGCCGGCGGTATGGCCGGCATCAAGCTGACCGCCGGCGCACACGTGGTTCACTTCGCCAGCGTGGACGCACGGAACGAGGATGTCCTCGTGGTCGCGACCATCGCCACCGGCAGCCACACGCTGACCGGAACCGATCCCGGCAGCGCCAAAGTTTCCGACTTCTCGGAATACCCGGCAAAAGGCCGGGGAACCGGTGGCGTGCGCTCCCAGCGATTCCTGAAGGGCGAAGACACCGTCTCCGTTGCGTGGGTGGGTCCCCTTCCGGCCCGGGCGGTCTCTTCAGATGGCACGCCCCGAACGCTGCCTGAATCGGGGTCGCGGCGTGACGCATCCGGAGCCATGCTCGATTCCGTGATCGGTGCCATCGGCGCCCGGATCGGCTGACCACTTCGCGCTGTCTCCAGCAGGAACCGCAGGACAGGGCGCAGGGTGGTGGGTTATGGTGGCGAAATGACACACCGCGACGACTCCGCCATTCTCGTCCTCGGCGCCTCGGGGGGTCTGGGACGTGAAATCGCCCGACTTCTGGCTGCCGGAGGCGCCCGACTCGTCCTGAGCGGGCGCGACCAGGCGAAACTTGAGGCGCTGTCGATCCCCGGGACCCGTCTCGCCGCCGACCTGACCGACCCGGAGGCGATTACGGCTCTCGTCGCCGAGTCGATTCGAGTCAACGGGCGGCTCGACGGCATCATCAACGCCGCGGGGGTTGTCGCGTTCGGGCCCGCGACGGAGGTGAGTGACGAAACGCTCACGGAGCTGTTCGCCCTGAACACGCTGGCGCCGATCCGCCTGCTGCGGGCCGCCCGATTCGCGCTGACCGAATCCGCCGAGCAGGGCCGCGACCCCTTCGTCGTCACGCTCAGTGGGGTCGTCAGCGAAAGCCCGACCGCCAATCTCGCCGCCTACTCGGCGTCCAAGGCCGCCCTCGCGGCCTTCGGACAGGCCGCCGGCCGGGAACTGCGCCGCAGCGGCATCCGTATCTTGGACGCCCGGCCCGGCCATACCGAGACGGAACTCTCCACTCACCCGATCCAAGGGACCGCCCCGCGCCTGCCGGCCGGCTACTCCCCCGTTGTCGTTGCCCAGCGCGTCGTCGACGCCATCATCAACGGCGAGCGGGACCTGGCGAGCACGTCCTTCCAATCGTGAGACGCCCGGCCCGGGTCATCACACGTCGATGCGGTCGCGACTGAGTTTGTCCGAACTTTCGATGATGAATTCCTTGCGCGGGGCGACGTCGTTGCCCATCAGGAGTTCGAAAACGTTTCCGGCCATCTCGGCGTCGGCGACCCTCACCCGGCGCAGAGTGCGGTGCGCCCGCTCCATCGTCGTTGTCGCAAGCTGGTCGGCATCCATCTCGCCCAGACCCTTGTACCGCTGGATCGGATCCTGATAGCGCTTTCCGCTCTTTTTGAGGCCGGCAAGGACGGCCTGAAGTTCGACCTCCGAATAGGTGTAGATGGTTTCATTAGGCTTCGTCCCCGGGTTCATCACCACGACCCGGTGGAGTGGCGGGACGGCCGCGAAAACGCGGCCCTCCGTGATCATCGGGCGCATGTAGCGGAAGAACAGGGTGAGCAACAGCGTCCGGATGTGCGCGCCGTCCACGTCCGCGTCGCTCATAATGATGACCTTGCCGTAGCGGGCGGCGGACAGGTCGAAACTCCGGCCGGAACCGGCGCCGATTACCTGGATGATCGATGCGCACTCGACGTTGGACAGCATGTCGGCGACGGATGCCTTCTGCACGTTCAGGATCTTGCCGCGAATGGGCAGGAGCGCCTGGTGTTCACTATCCCGAGCGAGCTTGGCTGTTCCCAGTGCGGAGTCTCCTTCGACGATGAAGAGTTCACTCGTCGACACGTCGTTGCTGCGGCAGTCGACCAGTTTTGCGGGTAGAGACGAACTCTCCAGTGCGTTCTTGCGGCGCTGGGTCTCCTTGTGGGCACGAGCCGAGATGCGCGATTTCATCTCGGCCACGATCTTGTCCAGCACGACCGCGGCCTGCATCTTGTCGTCCCGCTTCGTCGACACGAAACGCTCGTTCATGGCCTGGGCGACGACGTTGGCGACGATGGCGCGAACCGCGGGTGTGCCGAGCACCTCCTTGGTCTGCCCCTCGAACTGAGGCTCGGGCAGCCGCACGGTGAGCACTGCGGTGAGGCCGGCCATCACGTCGTCTTTCTCCAGCTTGTCGGACCCCATTTTGAGTCGACGGGCGTTCAACTCAACCTGGGCACGGAGAAATTTGAGCAGGCCCGCGTCGAAACCGGCCTGGTGCGTTCCGCCCTTCGGCGTGGCTATGATATTCACGAAACTGCGGACGACGGTGTCGTACCCTGTCCCCCAGCGAAGGGCGATATCCACGGCGCAGTCCCGGACCAGCTCGGTGGGCACCATGGCGCCCGTGGGGGTCAGAACCGGGACGGTCTCCCGGAAGGTCCCATTGCCGGTGAGGCGCCAGGTGTCGGTGATCGGGCTGTCGGTGGCGAGGTGGTCGACGAACTCCGAGATCCCACCCTCGAACTTGAAGGACTCGAGCACGTGCACGTCAGTGCGCTGGTCCGCGATCTCGATCCCCAGGCCCGGCACGAGGAAGGCCGTCTGGCGCGCCCGTTCGAGCAATTCCTCGGTTTGAAATGCCGCGCCCTTGGTGAAGATCTGGCGGTCGGCCCAGTACCGCACTCGCGTGCCGGTCACGCCACGCTTGACTTTGCCGATGACGCGGAGCTCACTCTGCTTCTCGAAGGGTGTGAAGGGCGCGTCGGGGCTCTTCTCGCCCGAATCCGCGAAGATCCCCGGTTCGCCACGGTGGAAGGACATTGCCCAGGTCTTGCCGTCTCGGTCGACTTCGACGTCGAGACGTTCGGACAGGGCGTTGACAACGGATGCCCCCACACCGTGCAGTCCGCCGGACGCCGCATACGACCCGCTGCCGAACTTGCCGCCCGCGTGCAGTTTGGTGAAGACGACCTCGACCCCGGTCAGTCCCGTTTTGGGCTCGATGTCAACCGGCACACCGCGGGCCGTGTCGCGCACTTCGACGCTCTCGTCCGCGTGAAGCACGATATCGATGCTGCTGCCGAATCCACCCAACGCCTCGTCGACCGAGTTGTCGATGATCTCCCAGAGACAGTGCATGAGCCCCCGCGAGTCGGTGGACCCGATGTACATGCCCGGACGTTTGCGAACCGCTTCCAGCCCTTCGAGTACAGACAGGTGGCGGGCGGAATAATCAGAAGAACTCACAACAGTCAAGAATACCGGTCGGCGCTCCCCGCCAGACGTCGACACCCGATCGAAGTGCACTACGCGGTGAGCGAAATAGCGGTCCCCCGACTCGATATCCGCGCCGGACCGTGTTTCCATGGAGTACAGGTTAAATTGGTATCAGTTGGTATCAGTCTGGAGGAGGAAACCATGTCCCAGATCGCAGCCGAGAATGGTGCCATCAACCAAGAGAAGGCTCCCCACCAGCTCACCGCGGCAGACCGCTGTGATGCGTGTGGGGCTCAGGCCTACATCCGTGTGGTCGTGAACAACAGCGAGCTGTTGTTCTGTGCACACCACGGTCGCAAGCACCAGGAGAAGCTCGCCGCCATCGCGGAGAGCTGGCACGACGAGTCGAGCCGCCTCCTCGAGGATCAGCGCTCCTAACGGAATCGGCGGGGCGCACAGCAGCTTCGGTTGCTTTGCGCCCCGCCGAGTCAGGCCGCTACTCTGTTGGAAGTCCGAGCCGTACCGCAACCTGGTTGCGTGCGGCTTTTGCCATGTCGTCAGCGGCCGACGAATGTCCGCCGGGACGGTATTCGTGTCCGATGCGCACCAGAGCAGTGCGCAGGAGGTGGTCGGCAAGACCGGGATTTCGGGCGAGCACAGGCCCGTGCAGATGAGTACCGACGACGCTGCCCATGACGAGTCCCTCGGAACCCGCGCCATTGCCGGTTCCGTAAAGCACTTGGCCGAGCGGCGACGCCTCGGCGCCGACGTAGTGGCGGGAATGGTTCTCAAAACCGATCAGCCGGCCGTGTCGGGAGGTGACCACGATGTCATCCGTGGCGCGTGCCGGCATCGGCACAGCGCGACCGGCCAGGATGCCCAGCCCCTCGACGACGGTTCCGTCGCCGAGTTCTATGCCCCAGCTCAGGAGTTCCCAGCCGGTTCCGACCAGGAGGATCGGGACACCCGCAGTGGCCCAGGTGCGCAACTCCGTGGTCATCGTCGCCAGGATGTCCCTGGCGCGCACCAGATCGGCGTCGGAGCCCGATCCGACGATGACGGCGTCGACCTGGTCGGGCAGATCAGCCGAGGAACGCACCTCCACCACGGCGGCCTCAACACCGGCCCACCGAGCCCGCTGGGCGAGAACGCGGGCGTTGGCGGCATCGCCGTTGGTACCGAGGAGTTCGGGTAGCAGTGACACGATCGAGAGCGGACGGGTCATTCCTGCTCCTCCTTGTTGGTGACGAGCCCCAGGTGTGCCCTGGTGCGTCGCATGGAGTCCGCGGAGAAAATGATCGTTTTCAAACCCGTGAGTGGTTCCGGCAGCGCCAGGAACTCGTCCAGGGCCAGGCCCAGGTCCGACTCGATGCGGTCGACGACCACGTCGTCGTAGACAAGCTGAAGGGCGATGTCCTGCGCCTTCGATCCGGACGCGATGCGGACCCGGCCCAGGCTCGAGGTGTTCACGGGCCAGAAGTACGACGGGTCGCGCACGTCGGACCCGATTGCGATGAGGATCTGATCGGTCCCCGGTTCGAGACTGTCGACGTTCAACTGGAAACTGGCCGGATTCTGCACCAGCACGAATTCGACCTGCCGACCCCGGACCGTGACGATCTCGCCACGGCCGAAGACCGGAGGAATGGCCGAAATGGCACCGATGGCCAGCACTGGATCGAAGCGTCCACCGAGTGCGGCCCGCGCTGTGCTCAGCGCGGTCAAGGCGTCCACGGCATAGTGCGTGCCGCGGGCGGGCAACCCGATCGGGTACCCCACCCCCGCAATGCTCACGGTCGCGCGGCGTCCGTGCACCGAAGTGAGAAGCATCCCCTCTCCCTCGTCCAGCCGGGAAGTGGTGGTCGCACTGTAGCCGAGGCCCCGCGGGTTGGCAGCGAGAACTTCTGCGGAAACTCCGTAGCGAGCGATTGCAGAGGTGCCGTCGAGGCGAGCGGCCAGGGCGGTCAGGTACTGATCGTCCGCGTTGATCACGACGGTTCCGGTAGCTCTGGCGGCGATCTTCGCGAGCATCGCCGCGACCATGTCCGAGTCATGGAACCGATCGATCTGGTCGACCATGACGTTCGTCAAAGCTACTACGCGCGGCGTCAGCGAACCGGAGATGAGGGCGCCATGGCCCTCATCCATCTCCAGCACGGCGATGTCGCCCGCGATATGGCCGCTCAGGCTCGCCTGCTCGAGCAGCGCCGAGGTCAGACCCTGACTTATGTTGGCCGTGGACTGGTTGGTGAAGACGACCATGCCGTGAGCGCGGAGAGCCGCGACCAGCATTTTGGTCGTGGTTGATTTGCCGCTTGACCCGGTGACGATGACCAGTCCACCGGGGAAGCTGTTGAGGGTGCGGGGAAGGAACCCAGGTGCGATCCTGTTGACCACGAGGCCGGGGATCGCGGATCCGCCGCCCGGCTTCCTCCATCGGGCCAGTTTCCGTACGACTCGTCCGAGGAGAATCGCCGGCGCGTAGCGCAAACCGATCTCTATTCGAGGTAGTCGCGTAGGGACTGCGACCGTGAGGGGTGACGCAGTTTGGCCATGGTCTTCGACTCGATCTGACGGATGCGCTCCCGCGTCACGCCGAACGTGTCGCCGATCTGGTCGAGAGTCTTCGGCATGCCGTCGCCGAGGCCGAAGCGCATTCGGATGACGCCGGCTTCGCGCTCGGAGAGCGAGTCGAGCAGGCTCTCAAGCTGCTTCTGCAGCATGGTGAACCCGACCGCGTCAGCGGGGACGACGGCCTCCGTGTCCTCGATCAGGTCGCCGAATTCGCTGTCGCCGTCTTCGCCGAGCGGAGTATGCAAGGAGATGGGTTCCCGGCCGTACTTTTGAACCTCCACAACCTTCTCCGGCGTCATGTCTAGTTCGCGACTCAGCTCTTCCGGCGTGGGCTCCCGGCCGAGGTCCTGAAGCATCTGGCGCTGCACTCGGGCCAGCTTGTTGATGACTTCGACCATGTGCACCGGGATGCGGATCGTGCGGGCCTGGTCGGCCATGGCACGCGTGATCGCTTGACGGATCCACCAGGTGGCGTAGGTGGAGAACTTGAAGCCCTTGGTGTAGTCGAACTTCTCGACCGCACGGATCAGGCCCAGGTTGCCCTCCTGGATCAGGTCGAGGAACTGCATTCCGCGGCCCGTGTAGCGCTTGGCGAGCGAGACGACCAGGCGCAGGTTGGCACCCAGGAGGTGGCTCTTGGCGCGGGCGCCGTCCTTGGCGACCCACAGGAGTTCGCGGCCGAGGGCGCTCTTCTTCTCGGAATCGGTCATCTGGGACATCTTGTCCTCGGCGAACAGCCCCGCTTCGATTCGCATCGCGAGCTCGACCTCTTCGGCGGCGTTCAGCAGGGCGACCTTGCCGATCTGCTTCAGGTAGTCCTTGACTGGGTCGGCCGTCGCGCCGGTGATTGCGCTGGAGTAAACCGGCACCTCGTCGTCGTCGTCGACGAGAGACAGCACCAGAGCACCACTCGGCAGCGCTTCGGCCGATGCTGCACGCTTCTTCTTGGCTTCGTCGGAGTCGTCGTCGGCATCCGCGTCATCGCCGTGCCCGGCCTCATCGTGCTCGTCGGACGCCGGCTTGGCTTTGGCTTTGGTGCTGGCGGCGCGCTTGCGCGGTGCGGGCTTCTCTTCACCGTTCGCAGCCGCAGCCGCAGCCGCAGCCGCGGCCTTGGCCAGGGCCGCCTTGGTCGGCTTCTTCACGGCGGCGGCCTTGGGCGCCGGCGCAGCTGCGTCCGGAGCCTCAGGTGTGCTCGCGGTGGGCTCTTCGGTCTGCTCGATTTTTGTGCGGGTTGCCATTCGAACACCTCTCATGCCGTGGCCCGGGAGCCTGCGGCGCTGCCAGGCGGGTCCCGACCGAATGGATCTGGCGGGAAGCGGCCTGAGCAGTGTGGATTTTGGGCAGTACTAGGACCCATGTCAAGTCCCGGGCTATTCACACCGACACTGCTGTCGTTGCTCCCAGGACCAGAACGGGCCCTATTGACAATTATTGCATGCTTTGTGTATGAGACAAGCCAGACGCGCAGCTATTCGGGCCGCTGCCCGCGACGCCATGCCCGCGCCACGGCGACCCAGAGCGGCGCAACCTCCACTCCCTCGTCACGGGACAGCTGACTGCGGGTGCGGGCGCGGGCGTGCAGCAGAAAGATCACGCCGAGTCCCACAACCAGGAACTGCACGGAGAACGCGACCCGGAAGGAATCCAGCGAGTACAGATCGCTCGCCTCGCCTCCGGAAGTCCGCCAGCCGTCTTGAAGATCGAGAAGCAGCCCAATCAGGTAGACCATCACGAAACTGGCAGTGAAGCCGCCGACGTTGACGACGCCGTTCGCGGATCCGTGGCTGCGCTGGGGATTGAAGGTTCGCGCGAAATCGAAACCGATCAGCGATCCGGGGCCTCCGATGCCGAGGGCGACGAGCAGCACCACCATCAGCCAGAACGGCGGCTGCTCCGGCCACAGCAATACCGCTGCCCAGGCCGCTCCCATCAGCGCCACGACGCTCAACACGATGTTGCTGCGGCGCAGCGGAAAGCGTGCCGTCAGAATCCCGAGGATCGGCCCGCAGACCATGCCGGCGCCTACCAGGACCATGAGCATCGCCGCGGCGAGGGACGGTTCGTAGCCGAGTCCCGACACCATGAATGGGAAACCCCAGAGAAGGGTGAAGACGGTTCCGGAGGACTGCGTCACGTAGTGCGACCAGAAGCCGAGTTGCGTGCCGGGCCGTTTGAAACTGTGTTTGAGCTGCAGGAGCGCGCTATGCCAGCTGGTCGTCCTGTTCTCCAGGGATGCGCGGTCGGGCTGGTCCTTCACGACGACGAGGACCACGACGAGGGCCACCGCGGCAACTGAGGCGGCGGAGAGGAACGTCGGTGTCCAACCCCAGGTGTGCAGCACCCAGGCCAGCGGGACGGCGGACAGCACCTGGCCGAGTTGACCGATGTTTCCCAGCCACTGTGAGAGCTGCGGGACGATGCGTCCCGAAAACCACGATGCGATGAGACGAATCATCGAAATGAAGATGGCGGCGTCGCCGGCACCGACGAGGATGCGTCCCAGCACGGCAATCGAAATGTCGGGGGCTAAAGCGAGCGTGATCTGGCCGACGATCATCAGCGCCGTCCCGGTGGCCACCAGCACCCGGGCCCCGTACCGATCGATCATCACGCCCACCGGCACCTGCGCCGCAGCGTAGACAGCGAGCTGCACCACGGCGAGGCTGGACAGCAGCGATGCGGATCCACCGAAGCGCTCGGTGGCCGCGACCCCGGCGATGCCGAGGGATGAGCGCTGGAGGACG
Source organism: Cryobacterium sp. TMT3-29-2 (assembly GCF_004564305.1). Lineage (NCBI taxonomy): Bacteria > Bacillati > Actinomycetota > Actinomycetes > Micrococcales > Microbacteriaceae > Cryobacterium > Cryobacterium sp. TMT3-29-2. The sequence continues at coordinate 4,536 of NZ_SOGK01000065.1, read as the reverse complement.
GCAGAGAGGTACGCGAACGATCCGACGTAAAAGATCAACCAGGATCGGCGGGAGTTCATTGCCCCCAACTTACCCGCGCCCGGCGGCCCGCATCGACGGAGCGGTCGGCGTCAGGCGGGCGAACCGTCGTCTCGGCTGCGTCGGGTGGCGAGGAAGTTCTCCAGCTCGGCGGCGATCTCATCGGCGCTGGGCAACTCGCCGGCTTCGTCGGTCAACGGGGAGCGCAACGTGCTGCCCTCCATGTAGGCGTCGTAGCGCTCCTCGAGCGTCCCAACCAGCTTGAACAGTTCGGGGTTGTCCTGCACCTGCTCGTCGATGCGGCCGACGAAATCGCGGTTCTTCTCGCGCACTCGATCGGTGGGGAAGATCAGTCCGGTGGAGGCACTCGTGCTGTCCAGCGCCGCCAGCGCGGCGAGGGGGAATTCCGTGTCGGCGAGATAGTGCGGGATCAGCAGCACGAACCCGACGACAGAGGCGCCACTCTCCTGGAGTCGATATTCCATCAGGTGAAGCGCGTTTGCCGGCACTTGGGTGTTGGGACGCCACACCGACATGCTCTCGACCAGATCGGATCGGTTTCCACTGACGGTCACGCCGATCGGGCGGGTGTGCGGGACCGGCATCGGTATCGCGTGCACCCAGGTCGTCGAGACCACCTTGAAACGGCGTTCCAGTTGGAGCACCGCTGCGGTGAATTGTTCCCAGCGGAAGTCCGGTTCGTAGCCGGCTAGGAGCAGGAACGCCTGGCCGATCTCGTCCCTGGCCTGGTACACCCGCAAAGCGGGAGGCTGGTAGTCGGTGAGGTGGTCCTGGTCGAAATGGATGACCGGCCGGCGCGCACGGTAGTCGAGCAAGACGTCGGCGTCGAAGGTTGCGACGACGGTGTGGTCGAGGGTCTCCAGAAGATACTCCGTGAACTGCGAGACTGCGCCACCGGCATCCGCGAAGCCCGTCAGACCCGCGACAAGGTGGAGCCCCTCCGGGACGTTCTCCGCGTCCGCAGTCAGCTCGTAAATGTCACCTGGATCCAGCATCCGTTAACTGTAAGCGCCAATTTCCGAGGCGTGCTGGAATAGGCGACGCCGCCGTGATGCCGAGAGCGAACACACCCGGAGCGTACGATCGGGGGATGAACGCACCTCGCCTGACCGTATCCACAGGACCTGCCGTCGAATCGGAGGTGGACGTTCTCATTGTTGGGGCGCTCCAGTCCGGTGACTCCGCCACTCTGTTCGCCGACCCCGCTTTCGCCGGCCTCGCCGACCAACTCGCCCCCTTGGGCATCACGGGCGGCAGAGACCAGGTGACGCGTATGCCCGCCTCGATCGGCAGTGCGCGCAGCATCGCCGTCGTCGGACTCGGCAAGAAGGCTACGGTCGACGCTCTGCGCCACGCCGCCGGATCAGCTGTCCGCCAACTGACCGGGGTCACCTCGGTCGCATTCGCCTTTCCAACGACGACGGACAATGAGACGGAGGCCGTCCTGGAGGGCGCCGCGCTCGGGGCGTACTCCTTCACCGCCTACCGGCAGAGCTCGCTCGCCGCGACCAAGGTGCCCGCGCAGCAGATCACGGTGCATGCCGCCGCGGAGCCGGAGGGAGCCGCCGTCCGCGTCGGAGTCATCGCAGAGGCCGTCAGCCTGGTCAAGGACCTGGTCAACATGCCTCCGCTCGATCTCTACCCCGAATCCTTCGCGCGGAAGGCCGCGGACGCCGCGGCCGGCCTGCCCGTCGACGTGCGGGTCTGGGACGAGAAGGAACTTGCCGCGGATGGCTTCGGTGGGATTGCGGGCGTCGGCCAGGGTTCCACTCGTCCTCCCCGCTTGGTCAAGGTCAGTTACAGCCCGGACGGCGCGACGCAGCATCTCGCCCTCGTCGGCAAGGGCATCACCTTCGACACAGGCGGACTGTCCCTCAAGCCGCCAGCATCCATGGTCGGGATGAAATACGACATGACCGGGGCGGCAACCGTTCTGGCCGTGACCTTGGCGGCCGCCCGTCTGGGCCTCGACGTGCGCATCACCGCCTGGCTGTGCATCGCGGAGAACATGCCGTCCGGCTCGGCCATCCGGCCCAACGACGTGTTGCGGATTCGCGGTGGCCGCACGGTGGAGGTGCTGAACACGGATGCGGAAGGTCGTCTGGTTCTCGCCGACGGTCTCGTCGCGGCCGGCGAAGAGGGCCCTGATGCGATTGTCGATGTGGCGACGCTGACCGGCGCCGCCCTCGTCGCACTCGGCACTCGCTACTACGCCGCCATGGGTGAGGATGCCCTTGTCGCCCGTGTGTTGAACGCCAGTAAGTCCGTCGGTGAACTGGTGTGGCCGATGCCGCTCCCCGAGGAACTGCGTCCGCTACTCAACTCTGATATCGCCGATATCGCCAACGCGAAAATCGGCAGCGCTCACGGCGGCATGCTGCTCGCCGGGGTCTTCCTACAGGAGTTCATCGGGAGTCGCGGCGACGGCGACGCCGCCGAGACAATCCCGTGGGCCCATCTGGACATCGCCGGACCGGCCCACAACACCGGTGGCGGGTGGGGATTCACGAACGCAGGGCCGACCGGAATCTCGGTTCGGACACTATTGCGACTGGCAGAGGACTTTTCGCGCCCGTAGTACAGTCGAGTGGGCGAGAAATCTCGCCCACTCTTCGCCTGCCCGGATGCGCAACGTCGCGATGGGCAGACCGGGTTGTGATGCATAAGGGAGTATCTGGGTGTCGGAACAGAAGTTTGACCTTGTCGTTCTCGGCGGCGGAAGCGGCGGCTACGCGGCTGCACTGCGGGCCGTTCAACTCGGCCTCACCGTTGGCCTGATCGAAAAAGACAAACTCGGGGGAACCTGTCTGCACCTTGGATGCATACCGACCAAGGCACTCCTTCACTCGGCCGAGGTGGCTGACGTCAGCCGCGAGGCCGCGAAATACGGAGTCAAGACGCAGTTCGAGGGCATCGACATGCCCGCCGTGAACGTGTTCCGCAAGAACATCGTGGCGTCAAAGTACAAAGGACTGCAGGGGCTGATCAAGTCGCGCGGCATCACCGTGATCGAGGGCGAAGGTCGCCTCATTTCACCGAACACGGTGCGGGTCGGTGCCGACACCATCGTGGGTAAGAACATCGTCCTCGCTACGGGTTCCTACTCCCGCTCCCTGCCGGGGCTCGCCATCGGCGGCCGTGTCATGACCAGCGAGCACGCCCTCGAACTCGAGTTCGTCCCCAAGAAGGTCGCCGTACTCGGCGGCGGTGTCATCGGCGCCGAGTTCGCGAGCGTCTGGAAATCCTTCGGCGCGGACGTGACGATCATCGAGGCCCTTCCCCACCTGGTTCCCAACGAGGAAGAGTCCATCTCCAAGCAGCTCGAGCGCGCCTTCCGCAAGCGCGGCATCGAGTACTCGCTCGGCGTCCGGTTCCAGAGCGTCACCCAGCACGAGAACGGCGTCGTCGTCACTCTGGAGAACGGCACCATCATCGAAGCGGAGATCCTGCTCGTGGCCGTCGGCCGTGGGCCGTCGACCGCTGGACTCGGCTTCGAAGAGGTCGGCGTCACCATGGACCGTGGCTTCGTCCTGACCGACGAGCGCCTCGCGACCAACATCCCCGGCGTTTTCGCCGTGGGCGACATTGTTCCCGGCCTGCAGCTCGCGCACCGCGGATTCCAGCAGGGAATCTTCGTCGCAGAGGAGATCGCCGGACTCAACCCCATCGTCGTCGACGACCTCAACATTCCCAAGGTCACCTACTGCGACCCGGAGATCGCCTCCGTCGGCTACTCGGAGGCCAAGGCTGCCGAGAAGTTCGGCGCCGACCAGGTCTCAACCTTCGAGTACAACCTCGGAGGGAACGGCAAGAGCTCCATCCTCGGTACGAGCGGTTCCATCAAGCTCGTCCGAGTCAAGGACGGCCCCATCCTCGGCGTCCACATGATCGGCGCCCGCGTCGGCGAGCTGATCGGCGAGGGACAGCTGGTTGTCAACTGGGAGGCGTACCCGGAGGACATCGCCCCGTTCCTGCACGCGCACCCCACCCAGAACGAGGCACTCGGCGAGGCCTTCCTGGCTTTGGCCGGCAAGCCGCTGCACGCGTAGTCGCCGAACTTCGGCATTCAGACATTCACTTCTCTAATTACAGACAAATGGCTTTGAAGGAGACAATCGCATGAGCGAATCCGTTAACCTCCCGGCACTCGGTGAGAGTGTCACCGAGGGTACGGTCACCCGCTGGCTGAAGAACGTGGGAGACCGCGTCGAAGTCGACGAGCCGCTGCTCGAGGTATCGACCGACAAGGTGGACACTGAAATTCCGTCCCCCATTGCCGGAGTGATCGAAGCCATCCTGGTGCAGGAAGACGAGACCGTCGAGGTCGGAACCGCCCTGGTCATGATCGGTGACGGTTCCGCCGCTGCCGCTCCGGCCGCAGAAGCGCCGGCTCCGGTGGCCGCACCCGAGCCCGTCGCGGAAGCGCCGGCTCCGGTGGCCGCACCCGAGCCCGTCGCGGAAGCGCCGGCACCGGTGGCCGCACCCGAGCCCGTCGCG
>NZ_SOGK01000115.1:0-88113 GCF_004564305.1 Cryobacterium sp. TMT3-29-2 | reverse complement strand
GCCGACGCATACCAAGACTGGATCCATAGCTACAATCACCACAGGCCCCATACCGGCATCGGCGGCAAATCACCCATCGACCGCGTTCACAACGTCAATGGGAAGTACAACTAGCGGCACCGAACCGGTCCCGTTGCTCGCTCCCGGCGCACCCTGACCGGACGGATGCCGCCGCGCCGGCCCTACCTGTCGAGCTCGGCGACGATCTCCGCGGCCGACTGGCGTCCCATTCGAATGGCACCGTCGACGTGCTGGTAGCCCTTTCCGGCGAGGTCGCTGCAGGAGAAGAAGATCGGGCCGACCGGGGTGCGCAGATCCGCGCCGAAACGGGCGAGTCCACCCAGGTCGAAGCTGGCCGCGTAGGCGCCGCGGGTCCACTCCTCGGTGCCCCAGTCGCTCTCGTAGTAGACGACCGGCGTCAGCGCCTTCTCACCGAAGTAGTGCGAGAGCGAGGTGAGGATGCGCTGCTTTCGTTCCTCGGCCGACACGGTGAACACGCCGTCGGCGGCCTCATCGGAGACGAAACCGACCAGGGTACCGCGCGGGTCGCCGAAGTTGGTGTTGTCGTAGGCCTCGTGGGAGAGCTCGTAGGGGCTGAAGGCCGTGCCGGAGAGGCCGTCCTCCCGCCAGAACGGGGTCTCGTAGACCGCGTGCACCTTGATCACGAAGCCCATCGACAGGTGCTGGTGCATCATCTGCTGGCGGCGCGGCAGCGGCGGGTCGAACGAGATCCGAGTGTAGAGCACGGGTGGCACGGCCACGATCACGCGGCGCGCGCGCACCTCGAGGTCGTCGGTGAGCACGGTCACCCCGGCGTCGCGCCAACGAACGGTGCGCGCGGCCTGGCCGAGGAAGACGTCGCCGCCGAGGTTCTCGGCCAGCAGGATCGGCACCCGCTGCAGGCCGCCCACGACCCGCTCGTCGAGGATGAAGTCGGCGTCGACGAGGTTGCTGAAGCTGCCGGCGCTGGCCGCCATCAGCAGCGCTTGCAGGGTGGAGAAGGCGTGGGCCGGCTTGGTCAGCATGGCACCCGCGATGAACAGGCTGATGTTGTCGCGGGCTTCCTGGTCGTCGGTCTCCTGCTCCAGCCAGCGGCGGAAGGAGATCTGGTCGAGTTCGACGGCGCGCGGGTGCGCCCACGGGCGGTCGGGGTCCATCTGGGCCACGAGTTCGTCAAGGGTGCCGATCAGGGCGACCATCTCGCGCTCGGTGGCGGCCGAGACGGGGAAGATCTCCCCCTCGAACCGGGTGCGCTCCCCCGACGCGTTGATGTAGACGCTTTCGCCCTCGCGGTACCGCGCGAAGGTCTCGAGGCCCAGCTCGGCGATGGTCTCCTTGAGCGCGTCCTGGTCGGGCGAGACCCATTGGCCGCCGATCTCGAGCATGGCGCCCTCGATGTCGTCGGTGTGGAGCCGGCCGCCGACCCTATCGCGCGCTTCGAGGACGGCCACGGTCAGGCCGGCCTTCCGCAGCTCGGTCGCGGCGGTCAGGCCCGTTGCGCCGGCGCCAATGATGACGATGTCACGTTCGATGATGCTCACGGAGTGCTCCAGTGCGTTCTTCAAGTGGGGAGAGGGAAATGATTGTGCAGGTGACGCGGGTGACGCGACCGGTCAGGAGACCGGGATGAGGGTGTACTTGGTGGACAGGTACTCCTGGATGCCCTCGAGCCCGCCCTCGCGGCCCAGACCGGACTGCTTGACCCCGCCGAACGGTGCCGCTGCATTGGAGACCAGGCCCGTGTTCAGGCCCATCATTCCGGTTTCAAGCTTGGCGATCATCCGCTGCCCGCGAGCGAGGTCCTGGGTGAAGACGTAGCTGATCAGGCCGTACTCGGTGGAATTGGCCAGGCGCACACCCTCGGCCTCGTCGGCGAAGGTGACGATGCCGACGACCGGGCCGAAGATCTCCTCGGTCAGGATGGCGCTGGCCGGGGCCACATTGGTCAGCACGGTCGGCTCGTAGAAGGAGCCGGGGCCTTCGGGGCGCTTGCCGCCGGCGAGCAGGGTGGCGCCCAGGGCCAGTGCGTCCTGCACGAGGGCGTCGGTGCCGGCGACGGCACTCTCGCTCACGAGCGGGCCGATGGTGACGCCGGTCTCGGTGCCACGGCCGATCTTCAGCGCGCCGACTCGCTCGGTGAGGCGCCGAGCGAATTCGGCGGCGACGGCCTCGTGCACGATGAAGCGGTTCGCCGCGGTGCAGGCCTGACCGATGTTGCGGAACTTGGCGAGCATCGCACCCTCGACGGCCTTGTCCAGGTCGGCGTCTTCGAAGACGACGAATGGAGCGTTGCCGCCGAGCTCCATCGAGGTGCGCAGCACACCCTCGGAGGCCTGCTGGATGAGCTTGCGGCCGACCGGGGTCGAACCGGTGAAGCTGAGTTTGCGCAGACGCGGGTCGGCGATGATCGGCCCGGCCACGGCGGAGGACGTCGACGTGGTGATCACGTTGACGACGCCGGCCGGCACCCCCGCGTCTTCGAGCAGCTGCACGAAGAAGAGGGTGGTCAGCGGGGTCAGTTCGGCGGGCTTCACGACGACCGTGCAACCGGCGGCGAGCGCGGGGGCGATCTTGCGAGTGGCCATGGCCAGCGGGAAGTTCCACGGGGTGATCAGCAGGCACGGGCCGACCGGGTGCTGGGAGACGACCATCGTGCCGGTGCCCTCCGGGTTCAACCCGTAGCGGCCGCCGACGCGCACGGCCTCCTCGCTGAACCAGCGCAGGAACTCACCGCCGTAGGTGACCTCACCATTGGCCTCGGCGAGAGGCTTGCCCATCTCCATGGTCATCAGCAGGGCGAAGTCGTCACGGCGCTCCTGCAGCAGGTCGAAGGCCCGGCGCAGAATCTCCGCCCGCGCACGCGGCGCGGTCGCCGCCCAGGACTCGGCCGCCTCGACGGCCGCGTCGAGGGCACGGATGCCATCAGCGGCATCCGCGTTCGCGATCCGTTTGAGCACGGCACCGGTCGCCGGATCGGTGACCTCGATGGCGGCGCCGCCGCCCTGCTGCCAGGTGCCGTTGATGTAGAGGCCGTCCGGGACGCGGGCGAGCAGTTCGGTTTCACGAGTGGACACGATGAGTCTCTTTCCGATGCGATGCGGGTGATGCGATGCGGGTGATGCGAATGGGGTGTGATCAGGGGTAGCGGTGCAGCAGGTGCGTTTCCGCCACCCTTCGCCGCGGCGTTCCCCCAGTATGACTGATCGCCCTGTACCCCCGTCGAGCGCGGGCAGCAGACCGCCGGGACCGGTTTCAGGCGGCGGCGAGTACGCTCCCCAGCACCTGCAGACCCTCGACGAGGAGGTCGTCGGGGATGCTCAGCGGCGGCAGGAAGCGGATCACGTTGCCGTAGGTGCCGCAGGTGAGCAGCACGACGCCCTGCGCGTGGGCGGCCGCCACGACGCGGCCGGTGAGGGCGGCATCCGGGTCGCCGGTCACCGGGTCGACCATTTCGATGGCGATCATGGCGCCGCGGCCGCGCACATCCCCCACGCGCTTGTCGACGGTTCGGATGGCGTTCAGCCGGCCGGTCAGGATGGCGCCGATTTCGCGGGCGCGCAGGGCCAGATTCTCGGTCTCGTAGCTGTGCATGGTGGCCAGGGCCGCGGCGCAGGCGAGCGGGTTCCCGCCGTAGGTGCCGCCGATGCCGCCGACCTGAGGTGCGTCCATGATCTCAGCGCGGCCGGTGACGGCGGACAGCGGCAGTCCGCCGGCGATGCCCTTGGCCAGCACCATGATGTCGGGCACGATGCCCTCATGGTTGCTGGCGAACAAATCGCCGGTCCGGGCGAAGCCGGTCTGCACCTCGTCGGCAATGAATACGACCCGGTTGGCGCGGCACCAGTCCACCAGGGTGGGCAGAAAGCCGGGCGCGGGCACGATGAAGCCGCCCTCACCCTGGATAGGCTCGATGATCAGCGCGGCCAGGTTGTCGGCACCGATCTGCTTCTCGATCTGGGCGATGGCCCGCTTCGCGGCCCCGACACCGTCGAGGCCGGCGTCGCGGTAGGGGTACGACGTCGGTGCGCGGTAGATCTCCGCGGCGAACGGGCCGAAGCCGTTCTTGTAGGGGAGGTTCTTCGCGGTCAAACCCATGGTCAGGGTGGTGCGGCCGTGATAGGCGTGGTCGAACGCGACGACGGCCTGCTTGCCGGTGTAGTGGCGGGCGATCTTGACGGCGTTCTCCACGGCCTCGGCGCCGGAGTTGAACAGGGCGCTGCGCTTCGCGTGGTCGCCCGGAGTGATCCGGTTGAGCGTCTCAGCCACCTCGATGTAGGAGTCGTAGGGCGTGACGGTGAAGCAGGTGTGCGTGAACTGGGCGAGCTGCGCCGCCACGGCCGCCACGACCTCGGGGGCGCTGTTGCCGATGCCGGTCACGGCGATACCGCTGCCGAGGTCGATCAGCGAGTTGCCGTCGACGTCCACGAGCACGCCGCCGCCGGCCGCGACGATGTAGGCAGGCAGGGTGACGCCGACGCCGGCGGAGACGGCCTCGCTCTTACGACGGCTGAGCTCCTGGGACTTCGGGCCGGGGATGGCGGTGACCAGGCGTCGTTCCTGGGGAAGGGACGGTCCACCGACCGGGATCACGGAAAGGGCGTCTACGAGGGTCACGGCTGCTCCAGTTCTCTGGCTGTCGCATCGGCGAGGGGCCGGCGGCAATGCCAATTCCAGAAGGTTACGCAGGGCGACCACCCACGGCATCCGCCACCGTGTACAACTCCCTCGTGACCTTTCGCCACCGTGTACACTCGTCGCATGGCTCCGTCTACGGCACCGCCGCCTCTGCCCACCCTGCGCCGTCTGCTGGCCCAGCCCGGGCTCCAGCTGCGGCTGCTCACTTCCGAGCAGGAGCTACCCGCCCACGCGCTCGACCAGCCCGTGGAGTGGGTGCACAGCTCCGACCTGGGCGACCCGACGCCCTTCCTCTCTGCCAGCCAGGTGCTGCTCACCACCGGCACCCAGTTCGCCGACCCGGCGACGGATGCCTACTACCGCGACTATGTTCGCCGGCTCACGGCCCGCGGAATCGCCTGTCTCGGCTTCGGCACCGAGGTCGTACGCGCCGGCACACCGGAGGCCCTCGTCGCGGCCTGCCTGGCCGAAGGGCTCACGCTGGTCGAGGTGCCCTACGACACACCTTTCATCGCGGTGGCCCGCGCGGCTGGCGACCTGGTCGCCGAGTTGCGCTACGCCCGCAACACCTGGGCTCAGGGTGCCCAACGCGCCATCTCGCACGCGGCCCTGCGACCCGACGGCCTGAGCAACATCCTCAGCGAGCTGTCCCGGCAGCTAGGCCACTGGGTGGCGCTCTTCGACGCGGGCGGCGCGCTCGACCGGGTCTTCCCCCGCGACGCATTCTCCGGCGCCGACGCCTCCCCGGCCCTGCCGCAGGTGCAGGCGGAGGCCGGCCGCCTGCTCCGTCGCGGGCAACGGGCCGGCACCACCCTCGACGAGGGCGGCGAGACGCTGACCCTGCAGACGCTGGGGCGGCAGGGCCGACTGCGCGGGGTGCTGGCCCTCGGCGGTGCCACCGAACTCGACCAGGCCAGCCAACAGGTGGTGACCAGCGTCGTCGCCCTCGCCGGGCTCGCGCTCGAGCAGAACAGCGCCCAGGATCGCGCCCGCGGGCACCTGAGGTCCGGGCTGCTGCAGGCGCTGCTCGGCGGCGAGCTGCCGCTGGTGCAGAGAATCTCCCGGGAGCTCTGGGGCACCCTTCCGGCCGAGCCGGTGCGGGTCGCCGTACTCTCCCCGCCGCCCGAGCGCCTGGACGCCCTCGCCGAACTGCTCGAACTGCGGGTCGAGGAGCGCCCCGGACACCTTTTCTTCGCCCGCGACGGCCGCCAGATGCTGCTGGTCGTCGACCCCGCCGTCGAGCCGCTGCTCACCGAACTGGTGGGCTTCGGCCTGCACGTGGGCGTCTCCGACCGGAGCGACTACGGCGCCCTGCCGCATGCGGTGGTCCAGGCCCGGCAGGCGCTCGAGCGCGCCCACGAGGGTGCGGTCGGAATCGTCGACTTCGAGGTCATCTCGCGACAGGGGGTGCTCGCCTTCCTGGCCCGAACTGATGCCTCGGAAGTCGGCCGCGCCACCCTCCAGCCGCTCTCGGACCACGATGCCTCGCACGGCACCGCCCTCCTCCCGACCCTGCGGGTCTGGCTCGAGCACAACGGCCAGTTCGGCCCGGCCGCGACGGAACTCGGCGTGCACCGGCACACCGTTCGTGCCCGGATCAGCCACGCCGAGCAGCTGCTCGGCCGCGACCTGGGAGCCTTCCACGCCCGCGCCGACCTCTGGGCGGCGCTCCTGGCGGCGGGCTAGCCGTACTGCTAGCACGGACACACCATACGCACTGCGCAGCACGCACCAAACACTGGGGAGAGACCATGTTCAGCCTGACAGACCTTCACGTTCCGATCATCGCCGCGCCCATGGCCGGTGGCGCATCCACCCCAGAGCTCGTGCGCAGCGTCAGCGCGGAGGGCGGCCTCGGCTTCCTCGCCGCGGGGTACAAGACCCCGGATGCGCTGGCCTGGCAGATCACCGATGTGCAGCGGAGTTCACGACGACCGTTCGGCGTAAACGTGTTCGTCCCCGCGCCACCGCTCACCGATCGGACCGGAGTCGAGGCCTACCGCCAGGAACTGGAGGGGACAGCACGGGAGCACGGTGTGGGATTGCCCCCGACCCGGGACGCGGACGATGACGGGTTCTCCGGCAAGGTGGCCCTTCTCATCGAGCAACAGGTCCCCGTGGTGTCGTTCACCTTCGGGTTGCCGCCGGCCGAGGCGGTGGACGGGCTTCACGCCGTCGACTCATGCGTGATCGCCACCGTCACCTCGGTTCGGGAGGCGGTGCTCGCGGCGGAACGCGGAGTCGACGTGCTCTGCGTGCAGGGTCCGGAGGCAGGCGGACACCGGGCGACCTTCACGACGGCCGAGGAACCGGGGACCACTCCTCTGCCGGACCTGATCTCCGCCATTCTGGAACTGTCGAAGCTTCCGCTCATCGCGGCCGGGGGCATCCGCTCCGGCGCCGGGATCGCGGCGCTCCTAGCGGCCGGAGCGCATGCCGTGCAACTGGGCACGGCGTTCCTCCGCACCGAGGAGTCCGGCGCTCACCAGGCGCACAAGGACGCTCTCGTCAACCCGAACTTCGATCGCACCGTGGTCACGCGCGCGTTCTCCGGGCGTCCGGCGCGGGGGCTGCGCAACGCGTTCATCGCCGAGCACGACACCACCGCGCCCCGGGCGTATCCCCAGGTGCACCACCTCACGAGCGGCCTCCGGGCGGATGCGGGTCGACGCGGAGACCCCGACGGGCTTGCCCTCTGGGCCGGAACCGGGTTCCGCGCTGCACGGGACGAACCGGCGTCGGTCGTGCTCGCCCGGCTCTGGCAGGACACCAGCCGAGCTGAATGAGTGTCTGACGCTGAACCAATTCGACGGAGATTTTAGTGTCTAAGCCGGTTTTCGGCCAGTTTCAGGCCGATCGAGGCAAAATCTCCGTCGAATTCGTTCGAGGCAGAGTGCGAACACTGCCACGCGAAACAGGTGGCCAGCGGGCCAGCGCCTCGGCAAACCGGCGGGCGAGCGGGCCAGCGCCTCGGCAAACCGGCGGGCGATCGGGCCAGCGGCTCGGCAAACCGGCGGCTCAGCGGCTCAGCGGCTCAGCGACCAGGGCTTGCGACGCACGAGGATGTGGCCGCGGCTCGTGCTCAGCCGAGTCCACAGGCCCGTCTCGAACAGGCGCACGGGTTCGTCCTTCGGCAGGAAGCCGAGACTGACCGCCGCGAAGGCGGCGCCGGCCGGCACGATCTCCAGGCCGGGGATGGGGCGGCTCCAGACCTCGGAGCGCACCCGCTGCACGATCTGCCCGCCGGTCCCGGCCGGGATGACGGCGGCGACCTCCTCGATGCCGGCCTGGGCGGCGCCGTCGAGCAATGCGGCATCCGTTTCACCGAGCAGGGTCCAGCCGCCCTGGGGCGGAGAGATGCCGGCCCAGGTCACGGTGGTCACTTCAAGGGGCACGGTGACGGCCACCGGCACCTCCTCCGCCCGCACGGCCGCGGTCAGTCGGGCGAGGCGGTCCAGCAGGGAGCGCACGGGCACGACGGCGTCGAGCTCGACCGGCGCGGTGAGCGCGAAGGTGCGCAGGCCCAGAACCGTGGGGCTGGAGTCGAGGAGACCGCGGGGATAGAGGATCGCGGTGTACACGGCGAGCACCCCTGCGGCCTGCATCAGGCGCACGGAACCGTCTTCCACCCGGCTGGCACGGGACAGGTACACCTGGAGGTCGCGAAGGGACAGGGAGTCTGGGAGAGAAAATGACTTGCTCATCTGCTCCTAAACTACCAAGGTACGGCGGGCATCACAGCGACGCCCCGACACGTAACGCCACGCGCCTGAGGAGGCCACATGGACTTGCCGATGGAGGGCCTTCTGGCCGCCCTGGACCTCACCGACACCGGCGCACGCACCAGCGAAGACATCTTCACCGGACCGTCGCAGTGGATGCCGCTCGGCCGGGTTTTCGGCGGTCAGGTGCTCGCCCAGTCCCTGGTGGCGGCGATGCGCACGGTGCCCGACGACCGTCATGTGCATTCGATGCACGGCTACTTCCTGCGTCCCGGCGACGTGGGCCAGCCGATCACGTTCTCCGTCGACCGCATCCACGACGGCCGTTCGTTCTCCACCCGCCGCACGCAGGCCTATCAGGACGGGCACCCGATCCTGTCGATGATCGCCTCGTTCCAGGACGAGGATGAGGGTCTCGAGCACCAGATCGAGATGCCGGCCGACATGCCCGAACCCGAGTCCCTGCCGACCGCCGCGGATGCCCTCGCCCAGGTCGACCACTCCATCGCCCGGTACTGGGCGAACGAACGCCCGTTCGACATGAGGCACCTACCGTCGCCCATCTACCTCAAGGTGAACGGCGAGCACACTTCCCGCCAGGCCGTGTGGATGAAGACCATGGGCCCGCTGCCCGACGACCCGGACCTGCATCGCGCCGCCCTGGCCTACGCCAGCGACTACTCGATCATGGAGCCCGTCATGCGCCGCCACGGCGTCGCCTGGGCCACCCCGGGCCTCAAGGTCGCGAGTCTGGACCACGCCATGTGGTTCCACCGTTTCGGCCGGGTCGACGAGTGGATGCTCTACGTGCAGGATTCCCCGACCGCCCAGGGCGGGCGTGGGCTCTCCACCGGCAGCATCTACAGCCGGGCGGGCCTGCTCCTGGCCACCGTCGCACAGGAGGGCATGCTGCGCGTGCCCACGAACGCGGAGTAGATTCTCAGAACGGTCTTCATCCGCACGCCCCCGACCGACCCCGCAGGCCCCGACCGAGGAGAACCATGACGAATGCCACCGACATCTCCCGCCGCACCGCCCTCCTGCTCGGAACGGCAGGGACCGCCGTTGCACTGGTCGGGTGCGGCACGGGTGGGGCGGATGACTCCGGCACCAGCGACAACGGGCCCGTCGAGATCACCAAGCTCGCGGACATTCCCGTGGGCGGATCGATCGAGGCTTCCCTCGACGGCAAGCCGATCCTGATCAGCCAGCCCACCGCCGGCACCGTGGTGGCGTTCAGCGCCATTTGCACGCACCAGGGATGCGTGGTCAAGCCCGTGGAAAACGAGTTCGATTGCCCCTGCCACGGCTCGAAGTTCGACCCGACTACCGGCGAAGCCCTTGCCGGGCCGGCGACCACGCCGCTGGCGACGGTGAAGGTCACCGTCACCGGCGACGCGGTCATGGCCGGTTGAGCCGAACCGTTCTGCCCGGTCTGTTTCGGGGCTGCCCTACTCCGCCGGCACGCTCGCACGGCGGGTGAACCGGATGGGCTCGTCCACGTACGGAGCCCAGGCGGCCCGCTCGACCTCGTTGATCTTGCGGGGCCGCTCGGTCGCGGCGTCGACCAACACGATCGTGGTGCTCGCCTGCGCGAAGAGGACCGCCGGCTCCAGGCCGATCGGGGTCCACACCTCGTAGCAGACCTCGAGGCTGGCGCCGCCGAGCTTTCCGAGCCAGAGACGGATGTCCAGAGGCTGCCTCAGATACGGGATCGGAGCCAGGTACTCGGCCTCCATTCGCGCGATCAGTGTCAGCGTCGCTGCGCCCGGGCGCCCGTCCAGCACCGCGGTGCCGGCGAATGCCCCGGGCCCGTCGCCGTCTTCATCCGGCCAGAACGCCTGGATGCGCGCATCCTCGAGCACACGCAAGAGCTCGGCGTTGTTGACGTGACCGTAGGCGTCCAGGTCCGACCAGCGCAGCTTGACCGGCACATGCAGCTTCATCGTGGGCCCTAGTCGCGGGTCAGCTTGCGGTACGCGGAGCGGTGCGGCTTCGCGGCATCCGGACCGAGGCGCTCGATCTTGTTCTGCTCGTACGACTCGAAGTTCCCCTCGAACCAGTACCAGTTCGCCGGGTCTTCGTCGGTGCCCTCATAGGAGAGGATGTGCGTGGCGATGCGGTCGAGGAACCACCGGTCGTGAGTGATGACCACGGCGCAGCCGGGGAATTCGAGGAGCGCGTTCTCGAGTGAGCCGAGCGTCTCGACGTCCAGGTCGTTGGTGGGCTCGTCGAGCAGCAGCAGGTTGCCGCCCTGCTTGAGAGTGAGGGCCAGGTTGAGGCGGTTGCGCTCACCGCCGGAGAGCACGCCGGCCTTCTTCTGCTGGTCGGGGCCCTTGAACCCGAACGTGGACACGTAGGCCCGCGACGGAATCTCGGTCTTGCCGACCTGGATATAGTCCTGGCCGTCGGAGACGACCTCCCACAGCGACTTGTTCGGGTCGATGCCGGCGCGGCTCTGGTCGACGTAGGAGATGTCGACCGTCTCACCGATCTTCAGCTCACCCTGGTCGAGCGGCTCGAGCCCGACGATGGTCTTGAACAGCGTGGTCTTCCCCACGCCGTTGGGGCCGATGATGCCGACGATGCCGTTTCGCGGGAGTGTGAAGGAAAGGTCCTCGATCAGAACCCGGTCGCCGAATCCCTTCTTGACCTTCTTGGCGTCGATGACCTGGGCGCCGAGGCGCGGGCCGACGGGAATCTGGATTTCTTCGAAGTCGAGCTTGCGAGTGCTCTCCGCAGCCGCCGCCATCTCTTCGTAGCGGGCGAGGCGCGCCTTCGACTTCGCCTGGCGGCCCTTCGCGTTCGAGCGCACCCATTCGAGCTCGTCCGCGAGGCGCTTGGCCATCTTCGCGTCCTTCTTGCCCGCGATCATCAGTCGTTCCTGCTTCTTCTCGAGATAGGTCGAGTAGTTGCCCTCGTAGGGGTACAGGTGGCCACGGTCGACTTCGGCGATCCACTCGGCCACGTGATCGAGGAAGTACCGGTCGTGGGTGACGGCCAGAACGGCGCCGGCGTACTGGGCCAGGTGCTGTTCGAGCCAGAGCACGCTCTCGGCGTCGAGGTGGTTGGTGGGCTCGTCGAGGAGGAGCAGGTCGGGCTTCTGCAGCAGCAGCTTGGTCAGCGCCACGCGACGCTTCTCACCACCGGAGAGGTCGGCCACGGCGTAGTCGCCCGGCGGGGTACGGAGGGCGTCCATGGCCTGCTCGAGCTGGGAGTCTAGATCCCAGGCGTCGGCGGCGTCGATGGCCTCCTGCAGCGTGCCCATTTCGGCCAGCAGCGCGTCGAAGTCCGCATCGGGTTCGGCGAGCGCGAGGCTGATCTCGTTGAAGCGGTCGACCTTGGCCTTGATCGGGCCGACGCCTTCCTGCACGTTCTCAAGGACCGTCTTGGTCTCGTCGAGCTCGGGCTCCTGCATCAGGATGCCGACGGAGTAGCCGGGCGAGAGCTTTGCCTCGCCGTTGCTGGGGGTGTCCAGCCCGGCCATGATCTTCAGGATCGTGGACTTACCCGCGCCGTTCGGCCCCACGATACCGATTTTGGCGCCCGGGAAGAATGACATGGTGACGTCGTCGAGGATCAGCTTGTCGCCGACCGCCTTGCGAGCGCGGACCATCGTGTAGATAAATTCAGCCATAGTGTCTACCAGTCTATTTGCCGCGTGGCCCCGACCAGACACGTTCCCGATGCAAGGATCGCCGTCACCGTGCTGTGGTAGCCGTCCGTTGCCGGTCCGTTCTGCCCGATCAGGCATTCCCCGTTGAACCGAACGGAGAATTGGATCGAGTCCGCGGCCAGGTCGATGTTGGTCTCGTCGAAGGTGACCTCCATCTCCGCCTTGTCGAAGCCCGCGGCCACCAGCGCGTCCACGAACGCCCGCCCGCCTGCGTTCTCGTCGCCGGCCACGACCTTGGTCGCGACGGTGTCGAAGTAGTCCAGGTTCGCCGCGGCGTCCTTCCCCGGCTGCAGCGCCGGGGCGGGGGCAGCCGTCGCGCTCGGTGCCGGAGTGTCCGTCGCCGAGGCAGTGGCGGGCGCCGACGGTGTTGCGTCGGGCACCGCCGAACAGGCCGCCAGGCTCACACCGACCGCCAGCCCGAGCACGAGCGAGCCCCAGGCGCGTCCGAAACGGATGCCGGTTCGGCGCCTCCGGGGTACCCGATCTGATCCTGCCGGCACGTGATCCTTCCGCGACCGCGGTGCGGCCAGACCTCCGAGTCTGCCAGATCCGCGAGCGCCCCTAGGAATCGACCCCGACCAGTGCCGCGGGCTCTGCCTCGCCGCCCAGCCGAGGTGCGTCGTCGCTGTCCGACGGTAGAAAGCCATCGGTCGGCTCGGTCTGCTCGGTCGGCTCGGTCGGATGTGGTGCGGAAGCCGCGCCGGGCGGCGGCGAGCGCGTGTACACCGTGCTGCACCAGGCCAGGTCGTGCCCGACGGTCTCGGCCTCGACCTCGACCGAGGTGCCGTTGCGGTCGGCGTTTTCCCAGGGCCGGATGCGCAACCGCCCGGCGACGACCACGTGCTCCCCCTTCCGCACCGAGCTCACCACATTGTGGGCGAGCTGCCTGAAGGAGGAGACCGTATACCAGTTGGTCTCGGCGTCGACCCAGGACTGTTTGACCCGGTCGAAGCGGCGCTGGCTGGACGCCAGCCGAAACGAGGTGATGGCCAGTCCGGAACTGGTCACGAGGTGACGGGGCGTGGTGGCCACGATTCCGGTCACAGTGATGGTGTCGCTCATTGCGGTCTCCCTCATCCAGCGGGCCCCGGACGCATGCCCGGAACACGCGACCTGGGAGCGACGGCTCGTGCCTGTCTCCGCCGCCCCCCAGATCACGTTCTCCGAGTGTGCGGCGGCAGAATGACGCGCGGGGCGGTCATCCGGAACCTGTGCTTGATGACTGCCCCGCGCGCCTGGGGAGGGTTGGACGAGCCGCTAGAGCAGGTACCCGGCGTAGGACTTGCGGATCTTGTTAACCTTGGGCACCGCGACGGCCATGCAGTAGCCCTGGCCGGGGTTTTTCGCGAAGAAGTCCTGGTGGTAGTCCTCCGCCACGAAGTACTCGCCGAGCGGCTCGATCGTCGTGACGATGCCGTCGCCCCACCATTCGGCGGCGCGAGTGCGAGCCGTTTCGAAGAGCTGCTTCTGCTCGTCGTCGGTGTAGAACATGGCCGACCGGTACTGTGCGCCCACGTCGGCGCCCTGGCGGTTCAGCTGGGTCGGGTCGTGCAGTGTGAAGAACACGTCGAGGATGACGCTGGCCGGGATGACCTCCGGCTCGAACGTCACGGCGATGGCCTCGGCATGGCCGGTGCGGCCCGAGCACACCGACTCATACGTGGGCCTCTGAGACTCGCCTCCGGTATAGCCGGAGACCACCTCACTCACGCCACGTAACACCCGATACACAGCATCGAGACACCAGAAACATCCACCTGCGACCACAAAAGTTTGCACCCCCCTAGAGTAACGGCATGACCTTCGTACCAGCTCCGAACCGCTATGCCGACATGACCTACCGCCGCACCGGACGGAGCGGCCTCAAGCTGCCGGCGCTGTCCCTCGGCCTCTGGCACAACTTCGGCCACGAGCGCCCGATCGAGCCACAACGCGCCATCCTGAGGCGTGCTTTCGACTTGGGGGTCACCCACTTCGACCTGGCCAACAACTACGGCCCTCCTCCCGGGGCCGCCGAGACCAACTTCGGCCGCATCTTTGCCGAGGACTTCCGCGCCTACCGGGACGAGATGATCATCTCCAGCAAGGCCGGCTACGACATGTGGCCCGGCCCCTACGGCGATTTCGGCTCCCGCAAGTACCTGCTCTCCTCCCTCGACGCGAGCCTGGGCCGGCTCGGCGTCGACTACGTCGACATCTTCTACTCGCACCGCCCCGACCCGGAGACGCCGATCGAGGAGACCATGGGCGCGCTGGCGTCGGCGGTGCAGCAGGGCAAGGCGCTGTATGTGGGCATCTCCAGCTACACGCCCGAGCAGACGCGGGCGGCGGCGACGGCGCTGGCCGAGCACAGGATCCCGCTGCTGATCCACCAGCCGCGCTACTCGATGTTCGACCGGCACGTCGAAGACGGGCTCTTCCCCGTGCTCGACGAGCTCGGCATGGGCAGTATCGTGTTCTCGCCCCTCGCGCAGGGTCTGCTCACCGACCGTTACCTGGACGGGTCCGTGCCGGCCGGCTCGCGGGTCGCGACGAGCGGTTTTCTTTCGGAAGAGGTGCTCACGGACACCTACCTGGGCCGTGCCCGTGCCCTCAATGCGATCGCCGCCGAACGCGGCCAGACGCTGGCCCAGCTGGCGGTAACCTGGATCCTGCGCCAGCCATCCGTCACCAGCGTGCTGGTCGGCGCGAGCAGCGTGAACCAGCTCGAGCAGACCGTGGCCGCGCTCGATGCCCCGGCCCTGACTCAGGGCGAGATCGACGCGATCGAACCGTACGCTGTGCACGGCACCGGACTGGGCTGAACCACCTGGGCTACCTCTACGCTCTCCTCGCGGCGATCAGCCTGCTGCCGGTGGGCATCGCCCTGATGATCGAATTCACCGGCGTGCTGCTCGTCGCCCTGGTGGCCCGGTTCCTACCGGGTCGTGGACCTCGACCTGGCCAGCCAGGACATGGCCCTGCTGAACGGGCCTCCGCGCTAACGCCGCAGCGATGTCGGCAGCTCTCCATAGCCTGAGGGGACCATCACCCCTGAACGGTTGACCTCGGAGGAATTCATGTCGGCACCAGCGTCCGCACCACCCCGCCTGCCGGTCATCCGCGGCCTGCTGCTCGTTCCCGTGAAAGACGGCCTCTGGCGGGTCTCGAATCCGTCCGGCATGGTCCTCGGACACATCGAGCGGCGCACCGAGGCCGACGGCGACCGCTTCTCCGCTCGTCGCCTGCTTGCCGCCAGCCGAACGATGAACGTCGGTTCGTTCTGGCGCATCGACGACGCGGTGGACTGCTTCCGCTGACGGGGCGCACCTCCTCGCGGGGCACGCCGCGCCGCTCCCGGAGAACGGGCCGAGACGCCGGTAAAGTGCGCTCATGCAGTGGTGGAATAATTTCGTATCCTGGCTCACGGCAGCCAGCAATCAGTCCATGGTTTTCAGTGCCGTGGTGCTCATCGTCTCGATCGTTGTCGCCAGCGTTCTGGCGGCACTGATCTCCCGAGGGGCGATCAAACGCCTCCTCGCGCAGAACGACCGGGCTCTCAAGGCGGCCGTGATCGGGACCCTCGTGGATGCCGCGACCGAGGCATCCGTCTGGAACTCCCTCACGCCGCAGGAGCAGGTCATGGCGGACCGGGCGGTGGGCCAGGCCGACGTGCAGCTGCGCCTCCTGCCGATCAAGGGTTCGGGAGTCGCCGCGAACTGGGCCGCGCATCAGCTCGCCGAGCTCAAGCGCACCTCGGCCACGTTCGGTTATCAGCTCGAGCCCGCGCTGCTCGAATTCCGAGACCGACTGGTCGAATGGCAGGAGAAGCCGGGCCGCACCCGCAAGATCTTCCAGAGCGACCTCGACCGGTGGAAGGTCTCCAAGAACAGCACCGAGAAGAACCTCCTCGCCGAGCAGGATGCCTGGACCGCCCAGCAGCACCACGACCAGTTCGACGCTGCGCCGGCCGCTCCCGTCCCGCACCAGTACGCGTCCGGAACGGCCTCCGCGTCGACGGAGACCCAGCGCCTCCTCGACGACGTGCAGGCTCTCGAGGTGCGCCCCACCCCGCTCCAGAGCTAGACATTCGTCAGCCGCCGCCGCGCTCCCGAGCGAGGCGGCGGTTCACGCTTTAACGGCTAGCGCCACCACTCGTCGAACATCGACACCGGCACCTGGCGCTTGTGCTCGGTGTTGAGGTAGCGCTTTTCCAGCGTCTCGGCGACGTCGTCGTCGACGGGCAGCCCCTCCAGGAAGTCGTCGATCTGCTCGTACCGCAGCCCCAGGTTGGCCTCGTCGGTCTGGCCGGGGTTGTCGTCGAGAAGGTCGGCGGTCGGCGCCTTGAGGTACAACCGGTCCGGTGCCCCCAGCTCCACCAGCAGCGCGCGACCCTGACGCTTGGTCAGTCCGGTCAACGGCAGGATGTCCGTGCCGCCGTCCCCGTACTTGGTGAAGAATCCGGTGACTGCCTCGGCCGCGTGGTCGGTGCCAACGACCAGCAGGCCGGCCGAGCCTGCGAGGGCGTACTGGGCGACCATACGCACGCGGGCCTTGACGTTCCCCTTATCGAAGTCGGGCAGCGACCGGCCCGTCGCGTCGGCGAATTCCGCTTCGATGCCGTCGACGGCGCGCAGGATGTCGAAGGTGACGGTCTCCGCGGGACGAATGAACTCCAGGGCGAGCTGCGCGTCATCCTCGTCTCGCTGCACCCGGTAGGGCAGGCGCACGGCCCGGAACGTGACCGGTCGTCCGTCCGCGGCGAGCTGCTCCACGGCCAGCTGGCACAGGCGGCCGGCGAGGCTGGAATCCTGGCCTCCGCTGATGCCGAGCACGAGACCCTTCGCACCGGTTCGCACCAGATAGTCCGCGAGGAACTGCACCCTGCGGCGTACCTCCGCGGCGGCATCGATCCGGGGGGACACGTTCAGCTCCGCGATGATTCGCGCCTGTAGTTCTCGCATCCTGCAAATCTACCAAGCCGAGGGATCGGCGACGGGATTCACGGGTGTCGTGCAGTGCCCCCGGTAGGAATCGAACCTACGACAAGCGGATTAGAAGGCCGCTGCTCTATCCACTGAGCTACGGGGGCCGAACAACGCTCAACAATACCGCAGACCCGGCCTCTCGGCGCTCAAACGGCCTTCGCGGCCGCGACCAGGACCTGGGCGAGTGTCGGCACACCGACGCCGCGGAAGACCTCGACCCCGGCCGCGTCCCGGATGATCACTGTGGGGGTGATCCGGATTCCTGCGGCCTCGGCCTCCGCGGCATCGCGCGTCACGTCGAACTCGCGCACCGTCGCCTGGGGCACGAGGCGTTCGACCTCGGCCAGGACCGCCCGGGTCTGCATGCAGGGCTCACAGAACGCGGAGGAGAAGTACGTCAGTTCCATGCTGGGTAGTCTACGGAGCGCGCGTGGCGGCCTCGCCGGTGCCGGTGCCGGTGCCGGTGCCGGTGCCGGGACTTGGACTGGGACCGGGGCAACGGGACCGGTCGGTGGCCGCCGTTAGACTCGGCACATGACAAAAAGTAGTGACCGGTTGGTATGGATTGACTGCGAAATGACCGGTCTGGACATTGATTCCGACGAGTTGGTGGAGATCGCCGTGGTGATCACCGACTACGACCTCAACATCATCGACCCGGGACTCGACCTCATCATCAAGCCGAATCCGGCATCGCTGGAGAACATGAACGATTTCGTGCGCAACATGCACGAGACCAGCGGGCTGATCAACGAGATCCCGAACGGAATCAGTGCGACTGAGGCCGAGACCCTGGTTCTCGAATACGTGCTGAAGTTCATCCCGGCCGATCAGAAGGCTCCGTTGGCCGGCAATTCCATCGGCACGGACCGGGCCTTCCTGACCAAGTACATGCCCCGCCTCGATGACCAGCTGCACTACCGCAACGTCGACGTGTCCTCGATCAAGGAACTCGCCCGCCGCTGGTACCCGCGGGTCTACTTCAACGCCCCGGCGAAAGACGGCGGACACCGCGCGCTGGCCGACATCCTCGAATCCATCCGCGAGCTCGCCTACTACCGCCAGACCGTGTTCGTGGCCGACCCCGGGCCGTCCAGCGAACAGGCCAAGACCAGCGCGGCCGAGGCCGTGAACATTTTCGCTCCCAACATGTAATACACTTGTGGAGTTGCTTTCCCTTGGGAAAGTGCCGAATGGTGGGTATAGCTCAGCTGGTAGAGCATCCGGTTGTGGTCCGGAAGGCCGCGGGTTCAAGCCCCGTTACTCACCCCAACTGAAACATGTAGTACCGGTGATGCGAACGCACATCGGGAGCCTCGGCTCCCGGTGTGCGTTTCGTTTTACCCGCTGTCGCCGCCGTGAGATGCTGAACGGATGCCGCAGCTGACCCACGAGGAATTCGAACGTCTCGTCGTCGACGAGCTCGATCTCCTGCCCGACGATATGGTCGACGGCCTGGACAACGTGATCTTCGTGGTCGAGGACCGCCCCGAAGACGGAACGATGGACACCCTGGGGCTCTACGACGGGGTTGCCCTGACCGAACGCGGACAGTACGGCTTCGGCGAGATGCCCGACCGGATCGTGCTTTACCGAGAACCGCTGCTGGAGCTCTGCGCAGATCTCGAGGAGTTGCGCGACCAGGTTCACATCACCCTGGTGCATGAGATCGCGCATTTCTACGGTATCGACGACGACAGGCTGCACGACCTCGGCTGGGGATGACGAACCACCGTTAGCCTTGCGTCATGAGTAGATCCCGGCCT
This sequence comes from Cryobacterium sp. TMT3-29-2, assembly GCF_004564305.1. NCBI lineage: Bacteria > Bacillati > Actinomycetota > Actinomycetes > Micrococcales > Microbacteriaceae > Cryobacterium > Cryobacterium sp. TMT3-29-2. Next base: position 69,347 of record NZ_SOGK01000115.1, on the reverse strand, counting down.
GCCCGCGTCATCGGCGCCGCGATCGGCGCCCTCGTCATCCTGTCCGTCGGCGTCTATGGGCCGGCCACCCTGCTGGGGCCGCTACCCGAAGCCACCGCCACCGTGATCGCCCCGGCGGCAGACGAGACGGTTCCGGTCCCACCGGCGCTGCCGCCCACCGGCGGCAGCGCCGTCATCGGCCTGTCCCGGGTCACGCCCACCCCGGCCGCCCCGGAGACGACAGTGCTGGACGTCGACGCTCTCGCCACCACCCTGCCGCTCGCCGTGGCCGGCACGGCAGATCCACTGCCGATGGCAGCGGCGACGAAGATCGTGACCGCCCTGGTCGTGCTCGACGCCAAGCCATTGGCCCTCGGTGACCCAGGGCCGCAGATCCCGATCACGGCCGCCGACTACCAGGACTACATCGATTACGGCAATTCCGGCGCCCGAACCGTCACCGTCTTCCCGGGCGAATCGTGGACCGAGAACGAGCTGCTCCAGGCGATGGTCCTGGGTTCCAGCAACAACCACGCCGACACGCTCGCCCGCTGGGCCTTCGGCTCCCTCGACGCCTACACCGCCGCCGCCAACACCTGGCTGGCCGAGCAGGGACTCGACGGCACCCGCGTCGCCGACGCCACCGGGCTCAGCGACGACAGCGTGGGAACGGCCATCGACCTCGCCCGGCTGGCGGGCCTGGCCGCCGCCGACCCGGTGATCGGCGCCATCCTCTCCCAGCCGGCGTCCGCCCTGGTGGGCCAGCGCGGCGTGGACAACACCACGGCGTTCCTCGCCGAGGAGGGAGTCACCGGCATCACCCGCAGCTACACCGACGGCGCCGGCGTCTGCTTCCTCTTCACCGGCCAGGTTCAGGGCCCCGACTCGGTGTACACCTTCGCCGGCGCCCTGATCGGCGAACCCGACTACGACACTCTCACGGCCGACGTCACCGCCCTGATGGCGAGCGCCCGCGCCGGGGTGCGCGAGCTGCCCACCCTCGCACTGGGTGACGCCTACGTGGACTTCCGCACCCCGTGGGGCGCCGAAGCCTCCGGGACCGTGCGCACGGCCACGACCACGTACGGCTGGCAGGCGCAGGCCCCGGGCGAGGCCGAGGTGACCGTGGACACACTGTCGACCGGCCGCGCGGGCACGACCGTCGGCCGGGTCACTGTGGAGGCCGGAGGCGCCGAGGTGACGTCGACGCTGGTGCTCGACCGCACGATCAGCGCACCGGGCCTCGGCTGGAGGCTCCTGCACCCGGTGCCGATGATCTCGGCGCTGATCGGCGCGAACCGCTAGCGGCAAACGGCCGCGGCGGGCGGCCGGCGGGCCACGGCAGCCACTCGTCGGCGGCTACGGGTCGGCGGCTACTCGCCCTCGCCGGTAGGCAGGTACGGGTCGCTCTCGCCCGCGTCGAACCGGTAGCGCACGTGCAGGCGGCCCTGCACATCGCGGGTGTCCTCCTCGTCGTACCAGAACAGTGTTTCGACCCCCTCGACGGCGGCCATCATACTGACCCGAGGTTCGTGCTTGCCGTGGAGCAGCACCCGGGAATCGACCTGACCGGCCAGGGGCCCGTCGATGAACTCCGCGGTGTAGACGACATCTTCCGTGCTCTTACCAGTCATGACCTCACCCTAGCCCGGCAGGCGGGCATCCGGCGGGCGCCGGGCACGATTCCCCGGACGCGTCGGGGCGACGGATGCCCGGGGTCCCCGTGATCCGGATCGTCGCCTGCCGCTCGGGCGCTTCCCTCTCCCGGTAGGCCTCCCAGCTGGTCTCCCACTGGTCCCAGTGCGACCGGAACAGCTCGCCGTCCCGGGCGAGGGCCCGCTGCTTGCGGATCCGGTCGTCGGCGTGCAGCCAGACCCGGATGTCGCTGAGCGGCGCGTGGGCGGCCGCGAGCGTTCCGCAGCCCTCCACGATCAGCGGGCGGGCCGGGTCGACGGGGTGCCATCCTGCCGCCTCTCCCCGTTCCCAGTCGTAGCGTTGCCAGGCCGCGGGCAGGCCGCGCGCCCGCGGCGCGAGCACGTGCTCGGCCAGATGCGCAACGGCGGCGTCCAGGCCCTGCCAGCCGGGGTAGATGTCGTCCAACCGCACCAGGGTGGGGCGGAGCGGTCCAGGCCAGGCGTCGACGAGCGCGTCGGCGAGGGTGCTCTTGCCGGCGCCGCTCGGCCCGTCGATAAGAATGACGGGTGCCACCCCGGCGGCCGCGAGGGCGCGGAACACGGGGGCCAGCAGCATCCGCCGGTCGCCGGCCGTGTGCAGATCAGGTGAGGACACAGTTCCAGCTTCCCGTCGCGACGGAGACGCCCACCGCGAGCAGGGCCACGGCCAGGCCGATGCCGACCAGGGCCACCTCGCGCCCCCGGAAGGTCGACGGGCGGGCCCAGGTGCGCCGCACCGGGGCGCCGAACCCGCGAGCCTCCATCGCGGTCGCGAGCTTGCTGCCGCGCCGGATCGACAGCACCAACAGGGCGAAGGCCTGGCTGAGCAGTCGGCGCAGGGCGCCGTGGTCCGCAATGCCCCGGGCCCGCCGGGCCAGTTCGAGGGCACGCCAGTCCTCGAGGAACAGGCCGACCAGACGCAGCCCGGCCAGGCCGCCCAGCACGAAGCGGGCCGGCAGTTTCACGACCTGGGCAAGGCCGTCGGCCAGGTCGGTGGGGTCGACGGTCACGAAGAGCACGACCGAGGGCAGCCCGATGGCGAGGATGCGCAGGGTCGTCGCGATGGCGAGCTCGAGCGATCCCTCGGTCACGTTGACCAATCCGAAGGACCAGTAGACCGCTCCGGCTGCTTGCCCGTAGAGCAGGGTGGTGACGCCGGCGGTGGGGGCGGCGATCCAGACCGGCAGGGTGCGCAGCGCGAAGGCCTTCAGGGACAGTCCGGCCCAGAAGAAGAGAACGAACTCGCAGGCCAGGGCGACCGCGGCGGAGACCCAGTCGATGGTCAGGATGAGCACGCCCGCCAGCAGCAGCGCGGCGGCCAGCTTCGCGACCGGGTTGATCCGGAAGATGGCCTGAGTTCCCCGGGCCGGCGTCAGCACACTCACCGGGACACCGCGGCCCGCGGCGTGACGCCGGGGCCGGCCTGCCCGGTCAGACGGTATTCCCGCTCGAAGAGGGCGGCCACGAAGTCGGTGTCATGCGAGACGGCCACCACCGCCGTGCCCTCCAGCAGAAGCTCGTCGAGCAGGACCACGATCTCCCGCCAGGTGCGCAGGTCCTGGCCGAACGTGGGTTCGTCGAGCACGAGCAGCCGTGGCTGGGTCGCCAGCACGGTGCCCACCGACAGTCGGCGCTTCTCGCCGCCGGAGAGTGTGAACGGGTTCGCCTCCGCCAGGTGGTCCAGGCGCAGGCGCTGCAGCACCTCGTCGACCCGGGCGTTGACGGCCGCCTCCGGCTGGGTGAGGGCGCGCGGCCCCACGGCGAGTTCGGCCCGCACGGTGGCGGCCACGAACTGGTGCTCGGGGCTCTGGAACACGGTGCCGATGCGGGTGAGCAGTTGGCGGGACTTCCACCGGATCGGTTCCGCGTCGGCCCCGGCGGCAAATTCGGGGCTGGCGAGCACGGCTCCCCCGGCCGGTTTCAGCAGGCCGGCGAGGGTGAGCGCCAGGGTCGATTTTCCGGCGCCGTTGGGCCCGGTGACAGCCAGGGCGGTGCCGGCGTGCACCGTGAGGTCGATGTCCCGGGCGATGACCTCGGTGCGCGTGCGGGCGATTGCCAGTCCGGGTGTGCGGAGCAGAGGCACCGAGCCGGGCGCCGAAGCGGGATGCGTCCCGCCGCGCGATGATGCCAGGCCACTGCCTCGCCCGGGCACCCAGACGCCCGCGGCCGCGAGCCGTTCACCCTGTCTCGTCAGCACCTCGTCGGGGTGACCGTCGGCCAGCACTCCCCCGGCCGCGTCGAGCACGATCACCCGGTTCACGAGGTTCTGCCAGACCGCCACGCGGTGTTCGATCACGATGAACGTCGCCTCGGAGTGCTCGAGCACGCGGGCGACGGAATCGCGCACGTCGAGCACTCCCGCCGGGTCGAGGTTCGCCGTGGGTTCGTCGAGCAGGAGCAGCCCCGGCCGCATCGCCAACACCCCGGCAAGGGCGAGGCGCTGCTTCTGCCCGCCCGACAGCGCCGACGTCGGATGACTGAGCGGCAGGTGCAGGCCGACCATGTCCAGGGCGTCGTGCACCCGGCGCCAGATCTCCTCACGCGGCACCCCGAGATTCTCGCAGCCGAAGGCGACGTCGTCGCCCACCCGCGCCAGGATCACCTGGGAGTCCGGGTCCTGCAGCAGCAGCCCGGCCTGGCCGCGCGCAGCGGTCGGTTCGGCGCCGTTCACGAGCAGCTGACCGCGCTGCTCACCCTCCTCGTCGCCGCCGAGAACACCGGCGAGGGCGTGCAGCAGGGTGGATTTGCCGGCCCCGGAGGCGCCGAGCAGCAGCACGCGCTCGCCCGGCTCGATTCGCAGGTCGAGACCGTCGACGGCCCAGCCCCGCCGCCCGGCATGCCGCCAGCCCCAGCCGCGGGCGACGACGGACGCGCCCAAGACGGATGCCGCTGCTGCCGGTGTCATCGCCCGTCCCTAAACCCGGGCGCGGTTCGATCGCCCCGCGGCGAAGCGAGACAGCGCACCGGTGCGGGCGAGACCGCGCATGGCCAACCAGGACAGCAGCCCGGCCACCAGAACGCCGGAGACGATCGAGGAGGTGGTGTAGATGGCGATGAACGGCGCGGCCGACCCGGGGTACCAGAGCACCAGGTCGTTGACCGCGAGGGCCAGGCCGGCTCCCGCGCCGGCGAGCAGGGCCACGACGAGGCGGTAGTTGGCGTAGAAGAACAGCGCGAAGACCAGCTCGGCGCCGAGACCCTGCACCAGGCCGGACACCAGGATGGTGGCTCCCCAAGCGGTGCCACCCACCAGGGTCGACACGACAGCCGCGAGCAGCTCGGTGTAGAGGGCCGCGCCGGGTTTGCGGATGATGAGGCCGCCGAGAACGCCGGCGAACAGCCATCCGCCGCCCAGCAGGGCCTGCAAGCCCGGCAGCAGCGGAGTGAGCAGGCCGCTGAGCGGGTTGTAGGCCTGGTTCCAGACGACGAAGATGAGCCCGCTGGCCACGCCGATGACGCTGGCGATGACGATATCGACGACCCGCCAGCGGAAATTCCGCGGCTTACGGTTCGTGGCGGAGGTGAGAAGGGTGGTTGTTGCGTGCACTGGTCGTGCCCTTTCCGTAGATGGTTCCAGGGCACGGGAACGAGAAGATCTGCCTCCCTGCGCTGGCATGATCCAGATCAGGTTCGACGGTCGAAGCTTCAGAAGCTTCCTCTCAGCCCGGTTGACCGGACTCCCGTGTTCGAACCCAGTATAGACCGCGGCCTAGAATCGCGGGATGGAGTCCACGTCTCGCCGCCGCATCGCCGACGGGATCGAATGATGTTCACCGTTCCCCTGATCCTCGCCACGCTGCTGCTTCTGCTGCTGCGTCACTTCGTTCTGCGGCGGCGACGGATGCGCCGTGGGCTGCCCGTGCGCGGCCCCTGGCATATCCCCCAGGGCTGGCGCGACCTTCCGAGCCGGTGGTGGCGCGGAAGGCGCGGACGGCGCTGACGGCGCTGACGGCGCTGACGGCGCTGACGGCGCTGAGCCCCCGAACGCGGTACGCTGGAAGTGGTGAGTCGGGAAGTCTGGTCGACAGAATTGTTCGTGTGCCACAAAATCCCGATTGTCTGAGGCTCGTCTATGACGAAACCATCACCCCTTCCTGCCACTCCAAAACTGAATGTCTTCAACCGGAGCAGCTACCCCGAGTACCTGCACGTCTCGACGATCCTGCGCAAGGAGACCGTGGGTGGTGCGCTCCTGCTGGTGGCGACGGTGCTCGCCCTGGTCCTGGCCAACACCGGCGCCGCCGATCTCTACTATTCCGTGCGGGATTTCACGATCGGCTATGAGCCGTGGCACCTCAACCTGAGTCTCGGCGCGTGGGCCGCCGACGGGCTCCTGGCAATCTTCTTCTTCATCGCCGGGCTCGAACTCAAGCGCGAGTTCGTCGCCGGAGACCTGCGCACCTTCAGCCGCGCGGTCGTCCCGGTGGCCGCGGCCATCGGCGGCGTCATCGTCCCCGCGCTGATCTTCACCGCGATCGCGTTCAGCTCGGGGCCGGAGATGCTGCGCGGCTGGGCGATCCCCACCGCAACCGACATCGCCTTCGCCGTTGCCGTCCTCGCCGTGATCGGCTCCAAACTGCCCAGCGCACTGCGCATCTTCCTGCTGACCCTGGCGGTGGTCGACGACCTGCTCGCCATCGCCATCATCGCCTTCTTTTATTCCGGCGACCTCCAGCCGGTCCTGCTGCTGCTCGCCCTCGTGCCGCTGGGCCTCTTCGCATTCCTGTCGCACAAGTACTCCTATGTGTTCGCGACCACCAAGTGGGCCGCCGGCACGATCCTGCTGCCGCTCGGCCTGGTCACCTGGGCACTCGTGCACGGCTCCGGCATCCACGCCACCGTCGCCGGAGTGCTGCTCGGCTTCGCCGTGCCCGTGCTGCGCAGCCGCCGAGGCGGCGGACCCGACGCCGGCCCGGGCCTCGCCCAGAACCTGGAGCACCGCATCCGCCCGCTGTCAGCCGGCTTCGCCGTGCCCGTGTTCGCGTTCTTTTCCGCTGGCGTCACGCTCGGCGGCGTGGAGGGTTTGACCACGGCCCTCACCGACCCGGTCGCGATCGGAATCGTCGTCGCCCTGGTGGTCGGCAAGCCGGTCGGCATCATGCTGGCCACGTGGCTGGTCACCAAGACCACCCGGGGCGCCCTCGACCCGGATCTCGCCTGGGTGGACGTGCTCGGTGTGGCCATGCTCGCCGGTGTCGGCTTCACGGTGTCGCTGCTGATCAGCGAACTGGCCTTCGGACAGGGCAGCCCGCACGACGATCACGCCAAGGTGGCCATCCTGACCGGGTCGCTGCTGGCCGCGCTGCTGGCGAGCGTCGTGCTGCGCAGCCGCAACCGGCACTACGGGCGCATCGCCGAGAAGGAGGCGCTCGACGCCGACAACGACGGCATCCCCGATGTGTTCCAGGCCGACCCTGCACGAAGCGAACGGCCCGGCGGGCGCTGACCGCCCCGGAGTGCAGTCAGCCGCCCAGCCGACGTGGCTGGGCGGCTGGTGATTTTCGCGCCTAGCGCTTGAGGGCGCGGATGATGCGGGAGATGGCCTTGCCGGCCACCCACAGGAACGGGATGCCGACCGAGAGCAACGAGATGACGTTGGGCTCGAAGCGCACCGTCGTTCCCGACTTGACGTAGGCGCCGATCGGCAAAGATGCCCCGCCGCCGCCGCCGCCGGAACCGGTGCCGGTGGCGGCGGAATCGCCCTCACCGCCGCCGAAACCGTAGTAGACGAGAGCAACGGGAATCAGGGTGACACCGTCGACCTGGACTGGATCACCGTAGGCCGACCTGACGCCGGCGGTACGAGAGATATCTGCGAGCTTCTCTGGAAGGCTAGTCATGGTTTCAGGCTACCCCCTGTCTGGTTCGAGATCGCCGAACGGAAGTCGTCCGGCGCGTGGCTGCTCAGGAGTTGCCGTTCGGGGGGTGTCCGGGTCCAGCAGTGAGGCAGGCCGCAGCGTGCCGCGGCCGAACCGTGCGGTCACCGAATCGACAGCCCGTTCGGCGCTGCGCCAGTCGTCGTCGGGGTCCCAGAGGCCCGCACCGCTGCCGTCGCCGTCGCTGAGCTGCTCGACGCGCACGCCGATCAGGCGCACCCGGATACCGGACGCCGCCAGCACCTCGAAGCTGGCGGCCACCTCCTCGTAGATCCGGCGGCCGACACTGGTCGGCTCCGACAGGGTGCGCGAGCGGGTGACGGTGCTGAAATCGGTGTAGCGCAACTTGAGCACCACGCAGCGGCCGACGAGGCCGGCGCGGCGCAGCCGGGCAGCCACCGCGACGGACTGCCGCAGCAGTTCGCTGCGGAGCCGGGCGGCATCCGTCACGTCGTATTCGAACGTGACCTCGTGGCCGACGCTCTTCTCCTCGTGTTCCACGGTGACCACCCGCGGGTCCCTCCCCCAGGCCAGCTCGTGCAGTTTGCGGCCGGAAGCATCCCCCACGCACTTCTGCAGCACGGCGAGCGGGGTGCGGGCGAGGTCGCCGATCTGACGCAGGCCCTGCCCGAGCAACGCCTGCTCGGTCGTTGCGCCGACCCCCCACAGGGCGCCGACGGGCAACGGATGCAGAAACGCCAGCGTGTCCTCGGCGGGGATCACCAGCAGGCCGTCGGGTTTGGCCCGGCCCGAGGCCATTTTGGCGACGAACTTCGTGCTCGCCGCACCGACCGAGCAGGTCAACCCCGTCTCCGCCTTGACCTGGGCCCGGATCTTGGCGCCGATCTCGGCGGGCGAGCCGTGCAGGCGGCGGGCACCGGCCACATCCAGGAACGCCTCGTCGATGCCGAGCTGCTCGACCAGCGGCGTGAAATCTTCGAAGATGCGCATCACCCGGTCGGAATACTCCCTGTACCGGCCCATGTGCGGCTCGAGTACCACCGCCGCCGGGCAGCGCCGCAGGGCGAGCGCCATGGGCATGGCCGAATTAACACCGTAACGACGGGCCACATAGTTCGCCGCCGTGACCACCGAGCGCCCTGATCGGTGCCCCACGATCACCGGGTGGTGCACCAGCTCGGGGTGATCGAGCAGTTCGACCGACGCGAAGAAGGCGTCCAGGTCGATGTGGAGCAGAGTCGCGGTGCTGTCGTCGACGGCGTCGGTCGAGACCGTGCGATCGCTGCCGTCCTGCCTGCTCATGCGTCCTGCCTGCTCGTCGTCCTTCAACTCCTGGAGAGACCCTAACCCGGACCGGCGACAGGCCGCACCGATTCCGCGACAGGAGAACGCGCCCGGTGCCGGGAATGAATGCACGGTGACGGAATGCACCGTGACGGAATGCACAGTGACCGATGCCGGTTGTAGCGTTGCAGGGGCATCCGTTCCAGTGTTCCAGTGTTCCATCGTTCCACCGAAGGAGTCCCATGACGCATGACTGGCTTGCGCTGCAGAAACGGGCCGCGGAGGAGTTCGGCAGCCGCGTCGACCTGATCACCGACTGGGCTGCCGCCACACCGGACACCGAGTGGAACGTGACCGACCTGGTGCGCCACGTGGTGCTGGAACAGCAGTGGATCCCGCCACTGCTCAACGGCCTCTCGGTGCTCGACGCCCGACGCTCGCTCGCCCCGCTGGGCCCGGACCTGGCGAAGGAATGGGCCACCCACTCGGCGCTGGCGTCCGCTGCCTGGGCGGCGACCTCGGCCGACGCGCCGGTGACTCTGTCGTATGACACGGTGACGGCATCCGACTATCTGCGCGAGCAGGTCTCCGACGTCACGATCCACTCCTGGGACCTGGCCCGGGCCACGGATGCCGACGAGTCCCTCGACCCGACCCTGATCGAGGCGGTCTGGACGGTGTTCGAGGCCCAGCGCGACACCCTCGAGGCCAGCGGACTCTTCGCCTCCCCCGTACCGGCCGACGAGAACGCGCCGTTGCAGACCCGACTTCTCGCCCTCACCGGGCGGGACCCGAGCCCGCTGTAGCCCGCGGGCTGCGGTGACCGGAACGGGGCCCTACCGGCTCACCTTCTCCGCCCCGGCGATGCGCTGCGCAATGTAGATCGGGATGATCGACACCAGCACCAGCACCACGGCGATGACATTGACGATCGGCGCCTGGCTCGGACGGAACAGGTTGTCCAGAATCCAGATCGGAAGCGTCTTGACGCCGGCCCCCGCAGTGAAGGTCGTCACGATGATCTCGTCGAAGCTGAGGGCGAAGGCGAGCAGGCCGCCCGCAAGCAGCGCCGAGCGCAGCTGCGGGAAGGTGACCAGCCGGAACGTGGTCCAGAGCCCCGCGCCGAGGTCGGCCGACGCCTCCTCGTAGCTGGTTCCGAGGCGCCGCAGCCGGGCGATCACGTTGTTGAACACGGTGACGATACAGAACGTGGCGTGGGCGACGATCACAGTCGCGATCGACAGTTGCACCCCAAGAATGGTGCGGAAGGCGTTGTTCAGGGCGATCCCCGTGATGATACCGGGTAGGGCGATCGGCAGGATCACCAGCAGACTCACCGCCTCGCGGCCGAAGAAGGCGAACCGCTGCAGCGCCAGGGAGATCAGGGTGCCGAGCACGAGCGAGACCAGGGTGGCGATGAGGGCGATCTGCACGCTCGTGAGCACCGCGTCGAGCGCCCCCTCGCTCTGGAAGGCCCGCCCCCACCATTCCAGGGTGAGTCCCGGCGGCGGCCAGACGAGGCTGGTGCTCGTGCTGAAGGAGTTCACCAGCACGACCATCAGCGGCAGGTAGATCACGAGCAGGATGAGACCGGTGACGATGCTCAGGACGCCTCGTGCGGGCCTCGACAGACGCATGATTCTCCCCTTACAGGTTTTCCAGGGCGCCGGTGCGGCGCACCACGGCCAGGTAGCCGAAGATGATGACGATCGGGATCAGGGCGATCGCCGCGGCGAGCGGCAGGTTGTTGGCCGCGCCGACGTTCGTGTAGACGAGGTTGCCGAGCATCTGGTTCGCCCCGCCCACGATATTGACGGTGATGTAGTCGCCGAGCGACAGGGAGAAGCTGAAGATGGACCCGGCGATGATGGCCGGCCAGATCATCGGCAGCACGACCAGGCGCAGGGTGGCCCAGGTCTTGCCGCCCAGGTCCCCGGACGCCTCGAGCAGGGAGTCCGGAACCCGTTCCAGGCCGGCATAGATGGGCAGGATCACATAGGGCAGCCAAAGATAGGCGAGCGTGATCACGGTCGCCGGCAGGCCGTAGCCGGGGCTCTGCCCACCGAACGGGGCCACCAGCCATTCGAAGATGCCGTTCTGGGAGAGCACCGACCGCCACGCGTAGGCCTTGACCAGGTAGCTGGCCCACAGCGGCATCAGCACCGCGATCACCAGGATGCGCTGCCACCGGGGACTGGCGACCTTCGCCATGAAGAACGCGATCGGCAGGGCCACCAAAATGTCGATCAGGGTCACCAGCAACGCCACCCCCACCGTGCGCACCGTCACCGTCTGGTAGAGCGAGCCGGTAAGCACAGTGATGATGTTGTCGAGCGTCCACGACCGCGTGATGGTGCCCGTGAAGCTGTCCACCGTCCACAGGGCGGTGATCAGCAGGGCTGCGAGGGCGACGATGTAGATCAGGCCGAGCCAGAGCAGAGGGGCGGACAGCATCAGCGTCAGTCGCAACCGCGGATGCGCGCTGAGCGTGATGGAACCGCGTCGGGCGAGCGTGTCGCGGTGCGGGGGCACCGGTATCCGTTGCCCCGATGACGCCGTGTCAACAGCCATGATTCCTCCGTTCCGGCTCGGCCTGACAGGATGCCGCGCTAGCCCTTGATCTCCTGCCAGGCGGTCGTCCAGTCGGAGTAGTCGGTGCACTTCACGTCGGTGCGGCCGTCGAGGCAGTCCTCGATCGGAGTCGACCAGTACCAGATCTGCGACGCGTACTCCTCGTCGCCGGCGTGGAAGATCTCGCACTGGTCGGGGTTCACCGTGAAGTCGCAGGCGCCCTGGTTGGAGGGGGCCTCACCGAAGTACTCGGTGGCCTGGGCGTTCGCTTCCGGGCTGGCGATGTAGTTCAGCCAGGCGTAGGCGCAGTTCGGGCTCTGCGCCCCGGATGCGACCATCCAGGTGTCGGACCATCCGGTGACGCCCTCCTCGGGGAGCACAACCTCGGCCGGGGTTCCTTCGGCCAGGGAATTGCGGATGACCTGCCAGGTGGTGCCGACGACGGTGTCACCGGTCTCGAAGGCCTGGATCGACTTGAGGTAGTCCGACCAGTATTCGCCGATGTTCTCCCGCTGCGCCTTGAGCAGGTCGACGGCCGCGGCAAGCTGGGTCTCGTCCAGCGAGTACGGGTTCTCGATGCCGAGATCGGGCTGGTGGGTCATCAGGTACATGGCGGCGTCCGCGATATAGATCGGGGAATCGTAGGCCGTCACCTTGCCCGCGTACTGGCTGGACTCGTCGAAGACGACGTCCCAGGAGGTCGGCGCCGGCGTCACGGCATCGGTGTTGTACATCAGCAGGTTCGCACCGTAGCCGTGCGGAATCCCGTAGGCGACGCCGTCGACGCTGTTCCAGTCCTGCATCTTCAGGAAGTCATAGATGCCCTCGTAGTTGGGGATGAGGTCGGTGTTGACCGGGGCCACGTCTCCGGCCGCGACCAGGCGCAGCGATGCATCGCCGGAAGCCGCGACCACGTCGTACTCGCCGGTCTTCATCAGGTTGAAAGCCTCGTCGGAGGTGCCATAGGTCTTGCTGGTGACCATGCAACCGGTCTCCTCCTCGAAGGCGCTCACCCAGTCGACGGACGGGTCGTTGCCGCCGTCTTCGACGTAGCCCGGCCAGGCCAGGATCGAGACCGTGTCCTCGTTCTCGGCGAGTTCCGTGGGCGCTTCGCTTCTCTCCGCTCCCCCGGTGCCCGTGTCGCCCCCGGTGCCGCAGGCGGTCAACAACGCCACCGAGGCGATCGCCAATCCCGTGAGGATTGACGAACGAATACGGGTGCGTCGTGCTGAAAGATGTGTCATTGCATTCTCCATTCCGGTTATCGTGCTGTGTCGGTGGTGTGTTTCGGGGCTGGAACGGTGGCTGGAACGGTGGCTGGAACGGTGGCTGGGTCGGTGGTGACGGCGGTCGCCTTCTCGAGCGCAACGATGTCGCCGTCCTGCCAGCCGACGCTCACCCGGGATCCGCGCTCGTCCTCCGTCACCCGGTGCGCGTCGTTCTGCTCGAGCGCGATGATGCGCATGCCGGCGTCGAGGTCGACGATCAGCCGGGAGGTGCTGCCGACGTAGATCACCTCGGCGAGTGTGCCGGGTGCCGTGCGCTGGGTGGACAGCGCGGCATCCGCCCGGCCGACCGTGACCTTCTCAGGGCGCAGGGCGTGCATGCCGACGCGACCGAGCACGGCCCGGGAGAGGGCGTCAGGGAAGATGTTGGAGGTACCGACGAAGGCGGCCACGAACGGCGACAGTGGTCGGTCGTAGATCTCCGCCGGTGTGCCGAGCTGCTCGATGCGCCCCTCGTTGAAGACCGCGATGCGGTCGCTCAGGGTGAGCGCCTCCTCCTGGTCGTGCGTGACGAAGATGAAGGTGATGCCCAGTTCGCGCTGCAACTCCTTGAGTTCGACCTGCATCTGCTCCCGGAGCTTGAGGTCGAGGGCGCCGAGCGGTTCGTCGAGGAGCAGCACCTTGGGCCGCACGACGGTGGCGCGGGCCAGGGCGACCCGCTGTCGCTGACCGCCGGACAGCTGGCCGGGTTTGCGGTCACCGAAACCTCCGAGGCGCACGGTCTCGAGGGCCTGCCGGGCCTGGGCGTGGCGTTGGCGCCTGGGGACGCCCCGCACGCGCAGCCCGTAGGCCACATTGTCGAGCACGCTCATATGGGGGAAGAGGGCGTAGTCCTGGAACACCGTGTTCACGTCACGGTCGAAGGGGGCGCGGTCGGTGACGTCTTCCCCGAGCAGCGACACCGTGCCGGCCGTGGGCTGCTCGAATCCGGCGATGAGGCGCAGCACGGTGGTCTTGCCGGAACCGGACGGCCCGAGCATAGAAAAGAACTCCCCCTCGGCGATGTCGAGGTCGATGCCGTCGACGGCATTCGCGGTGCCGCCGAAACTCTTCGTCAATCCGGTCAACCGGATCGCGGGGCGGTCAGCGGTCATGACGACTCCTTGCTCGGACAGGGCTGGGCGGCTTTCGGGGCTACGCCGAGACATTATGGACCCGTCGGCCATTTCTCTCAGTTTCGGTCTGGTCTCGGTGGTCGAGCCGCCCCGGTGGTCGAGCCGCCCCGGTGGTCGAGCCTGTCGAGACCCGGTGCGCCGACGTCCGGATGTTCGCCGGCATCCGTCACGGTCGCAGTCGCTGCCTGCGGTAGATTTTCGCGACACGCCGCTTCGGCGGGCGCCGCGAACGGCGTTTCCGGAAAAGCTCCTCATTTACGTGACGACGGATGCTGCCGGACGGCACATTCACGTGGACCTCACCGACCGGGCGCACGTTCATCAGCGAGGCGGCCACAATCATCCGTGCACCGGGGAGTCGCCGGAATCGAAGCGGATTGTTCGATCGCTGGCCTCGGATGATGCCGCGCCGTTCTGAGCGGTTTCGACCGGCTCAACCACCGGGGCTGCTCGGAAGCCGCGTTAGGCGATCGACGTTCCGAAGAGGAGGCCCAGCAGGTAGGTGACGCCGGCGGCGCCGAACCCGATGATGAGCTGACGGATGGCGCGGCGCCAGGGCGGCCCGCCCGACAGTAGACCGACGATGGCACCGGTGGCCAGCAGGGCGAGCCCCACGAGCGCGGCGGCCACGATGACCGCGGTGATCCCGTCGAGCCCGAACAGGTAGGGCAGCACCGGCAGGATCGCCCCGGACGCGAAGAAGCAGAAACTCGACGTGGCTGCCCCGATACCCGTGCCGATGGCTTCGTGCTCGTCGACCGCCGGCGACAGGCCGCCGGTCTTCTTGACCTCGACGGGACCGGTGGCGATGGCCACCGTGCGCAGAACTTCGCGGGCGTGGATTTCGGCCTTCTCCGGCGACATCCCCTGCGCGCGATAGACTAGGGTCAACTCGTTCGCGGCCAGATCGAGGTGGGACAGTACGCTCCGGGACGCCGGATTCGGCGTCGACGCCTCGAGCAGCTCACGCTGGGACCGCACCGAGACGTACTCGCCGGCACCCATCGAGAGCGCTCCGGCGAGGAGCCCGGCGATACCGGTGAAGAGGATCGTGGCGGCGGGCACTCCCGTGGCGCCGATGCCCAGCACCAGGGCCAGGTTGCTGACGAGACCGTCGTTGATCCCGAAGACAGCGGCCCGGAACGTTCCGGCCAGCCGGTGCCGGCCACGAGCGGCCAGCCCGCGCACGACCTCCTCGTGGATACGCTCGTCGGCGGCCATGGTGTCGGTGGCGTCGGCATCGCCGTCATACGGTGAGCGGGCCTCGGCACGCTGGGCGAGGGCCAACACGAACACCGAACCGAACCGGCGGGCCAGGAACCCCAGAAAGCGGGTGCGGATGGCGCCTCGGAGCGGCGCTCCAACCTGGTCGCCCAGCAGATGCCGCCAGTGTTCCTCGTGCCGCCCCTCGGCATCGGCCAGAGCCAGCAGGATCTCGCGTTCCTCGCCGGAACGGCGCCGGGCCAGATCGCGGTACACGTTCGCTTCGGCCCGTTCGTCCGCAAGATACCGTCGCCAGCGACGGATGTCCCGCGCAGTCGCCGGACGATCCGGCTCCGGCTCCCGCTCCTCCTGTTCCACGGCGGCTACGCCTCGGGGGCCGCTTCGAGCGAGCTCTGCGCCACTCGAGCCGATGCGTGCGGACCGGAACCGTCGAGACCGTAGAAGGGTTCGTCGAACTCCACGACCCACACGGTTTCCCGGCCGGTTACGGGGGCGTACAGAGCCGCGCCCTGGAGTTCGCCGGCAGCCACGATCACGCCGCTCGGGTCCTCGGCGGTGGCATCCGGATACCGCTCCCGGTCCAGGCGCACCACAACCTGCGCCCCCACGCCGAGGGCGCCCGGGTTGGGACCGGACTGCCCGTCGGCGGCAGGCTCACGCTTGTTCCGCAATCCCACTACTCGGCCGCTCCGGCACGCTCGAGCACGAGCTCGCGCACGCGGGCGGCATCCGCCTGTCCGCGCATGGCCTTCATGACGGCACCGATCACGGCGCCGGCCGCCTGGACCTTGCCGTCCCGGATCTTCGCCAGGACGTCGGGCTGGGCAGCCAGAGCCTCGTCGATGGCCGCGATGAGCGCGCCGTCGTCCGATACGACCGCGAGACCGCGGGACTCGACGACCTCGATTGGGGTGCCCTCGCCGCCGATGACGCCCTCGAGCACCTGACGGGCCAGACGGTCGGTCAGCGTGCCGGCCACGACGAGTTCGATCAGCGCGGCGACCTGCACCGGCTGAACGAGCGAGTCCGCGGAGACTCCGGAGACGTTCGCGAGGCGGGCGACCTCACCGGTCCACCACTTGCGGGCGGCCTGGGGCGCTGCACCGGCCGCGATGGTGGCCTCGACGGCGTCCAAGAGGTCGGAGTTGACGACATCCTGGAATTCGAGATCAGCGAAGCCCCAGTCGGCTTGGAGTCGCTTGCGGCGGGCGGCCGGAGGCTCCGGCAGGGTGGCGCGAAGCTCCTCCACCCATTCCCGCGACGGGGCCACGGGAACGAGGTCGGGTTCCGGGAAGTACCGGTAGTCGTCGGCGTCGGACTTGGGCCGGCCGGCCGAGGTGATGCCGGTGTCCTCGTGCCAGTGCCGGGTCTCCTGGGTGATGGTTCCGCCGGCGTGCAACAGGGCCGCCTGACGCTGGATCTCGTAGCGCACGGCGCGTTCGACCGAACGCAGCGAGTTCACATTCTTGGTCTCGGTGCGCGTGCCGAGCACGTTCGAACCGCGCGGGCGAAGCGACACGTTCGCGTCACAACGCACGTTGCCCTCTTCCATCCGGGCGTTGGAGACGCCGAGCGCCTTCACGATCTCGCGGATGGCGGCGACGTAGGTGCGGCCGATCTCGGGCGAGTCGGCCTCGCCGCCCTCGATCATCTGGGTGACGATCTCGACCAGCGGCACGCCACCGCGGTTGTAATCGACCAGCGAGTAGTCGGCACCCTGGATGCGACCGGTCGCCCCACCCACATGGGTGAGCTTGCCGGCGTCATCCTCCATGTGTGCGCGCTCGATGTCGACCGTGACCAGGCGGCCGCTTTCGAGCTCGATCGTGAGCTGACCGTTGAACGCGATCGGCTCGTCATACTGTGAGGTCTGGAAGTTCTTCGCCGTGTCCGGGTAGAAGTAGTTCTTCCGAGCGAATCGCGAGTGCTCCGCGATCTCACAGCCGAGGGCGAGCCCCAAACGGATGCTCGACTCAATGGCCTTCGCATTCACCTGGGGCAGCCCGCCGGGCAGTCCCAGGCAGGTCGGGCAGGTGTTGGTGTTGGCACCCTGGCCGAATTCGTTTGCACAACCGCAGAACATCTTGGTCTTGGTGTTGAGCTCCACGTGCACCTCGAAGCCGAGCACCGGCTCGAACAGCTCCAGGGCCTTGTCGTAATCCATCAGTTCGGCCTTCTTCATCAGACGGCTCCCTCTGTGCTCGTTGACGCTGTGCCGGCAGACATTGCTTTCGGCGCCAGTTCCGGCGCCTGGCTGAGGAGGGTGCGCCCCCAGGAGGCTTCCAGCAGTGCCTCGACGGCGGCTCCGAAGCTGTAGAGGCGGGCGTCCATTTTCGCGGGCGCCATGATCTGTAAGCCGACCGGCAGGCCGTCTTCGGGGGCGAGGCCCATCGGCAGGCTCATGCCGGGAATTCCGGCCAGGTTGGCCGGGATCGTGGTGACGTCGTTGAGGTACATCGCCATCGGGTCGGCCATCTTCTCGCCGAACTTGAAGGCCGTGGTAGGCGCACTCGGCGATACCAGCACGTCGACCTTCGCGAAGGCCGCTTCGAAGTCGCGCTGGATCAGGGTGCGCACCTTCTGCGCGCTGCCGTAGTAGGCGTCGTAGTAGCCGGCGCTGAGGGCGTAGGTGCCGAGGATGATGCGGCGCTTGACCTCGGGACCGAAGCCCGCGTCCCGCGTGGCCGCCATGACCCGTTCGCTGGTCAGCGGGCCGTCTTCCGGGTTGACCCGGATGCCGAAGCGCACCGAGTCGAAACGCGCCAGGTTGCTCGACGCCTCGGCCGGCAGGATCAGGTAGTAGGCCGCGATCGCATACTCGAAGTTGGGGGCGGAGACCTCGACGATCTCGGCGCCCGCCGCGGCGAGAAGCGCGAGGGTCTCGGTGAAGCGCTGAGAGACGCCGGACTGGAATCCGTCGCCGTTCAGCTCTGTGACCACGCCGACCCGCACTCCCTTGAGTGCCCCGTCGGCGAGGCCGGCGCGGGCGGCGGCGGCCATCGACGGCCAGGTGTCCGTCAGCGACGTCGAGTCGAGCGGGTCGTGCCCGCCGATCACATCGTGCAGCAGGGCGGCGTCGAGCACCGTGCGGGTGACCGGGCCGACCTGGTCGAGAGAGGATGCGAGAGCGATCGACCCGTAGCGGGACACACCGCCGTAGGTGGGCTTGACGCCGACGGAACCGGTGACGGCGGCCGGCTGGCGGATCGAGCCGCCGGTGTCGCTGCCGAGTGCGAGCGGCGCCTCGAAGGAGCTGACCGCGGCCGCAGAGCCGCCGCCCGAGCCGCCGGGGATCCGGTCGAAGTCCCACGGGTTGTGCGTCGGGCCGTAGGCGGAGAACTCGGTCGACGAGCCCATCGCGAACTCGTCCATGTTGGTCTTGCCGAGGGGAATCAGCCCGGCGTCCCGCACGCGCCGGACCACGGTGGCGTCGTACGGGGGGATCCAGCCCTCCAGGATCTTGGAACCGGCGGTCGAGGGCATGTCGATGGTTGCGAGCACGTCCTTGATGGCGATCGGCACCCCGGCGAGCGGCCCGAGCACCTCACCGGCGGCACGCCGGGCGTCGATGCGGGCGGCGGCGGCGAGCGCGGCCTCGCCGGCCACGTGCAGGAACGCGTGCACCCCGGTGTCGATGGCGTCGATGCGGTCCAGGTGGGCCTGGGTCACCTCGACGGAGCTGACGGACCGATCGGACAGCAGACCCGAGAGGTCGGCGGCGGACAGCTTGATCACATTGGCCATGGGTTACTCCTCGTCCAGGATTGCGGGCACGCGGAACTTGTCGCCGTCCCGGTCTGGAGCCCCGGAGAGCGCCTGTTCTACCGTGAGCGAGGGGACCACCGTGTCGGCACGGAAGACATTGGTCAGCGGCATCGGGTGGCTCGTCGCCGGCACATCCGGCGTGGCCACTTCGGCTACCTTCGCGACCGAGTCAACGATCTGGCCGAGTTCGGTCGTGAGGCGGGTGATCTCCTCCGCGCTGAGGTCGATCCGGGCAAGGTTGGCCAAATGGGCAACCTGCTCGGCCGTGATTTCAGACATGTTGCTCCGTACGATCGTCGGGGGTGGATTCCCCAATTCTATTCGGAGCCGTCGGTGACAAGATCCGCGTTGCCGGTTCCGATCAGCGCCATGTTGTGCAGGGACTCACTGCCCACGTCGAAATAGGCGTTATGGCCGACCGATCCATGCAGCCAGGAGCCGGTGACCCGGTCGTGCCCGCCGGACACGCCGAGGGTGTTCGCGCCATAGGACTCCGTACCGGGATCGCTGCCGAAGAACGCGCTGTTCACGGTCGGGTCCCAGTCGGCACTGCCCACATAGACCTTCCCCGGCGCGACGCTCAGGCGGTCGACGGACTGCACCTGGCTGCCCGGTGAACCCACCAGTACCAGGGCGTCCACGCCGAACGTCCCGCGGGCCAGCGCCGTGAGCGCCACAGTCGAGCCGTACGAGTGGGCGAGGACGGAGACGAAGGGCCGACGCGTGCCCCGGTCGGCCTCGATGCCCAGCGCCGACTGCTCCAGGAAGTCGGCGCCGACCTCGGCCAGGCCCGTCCCGCCGACGTTGAACACGTTGGGCGCCTCGTAGCCGATCCAGGCGATCGTGGCGACGCCGGCGGCACGGATGTCGCCGGTCAAGCCCCGCCCGCCGGGCGCCTGCTCGCGCAGCACCGCGGTCTGCTCCGCGTACACGGCATTGGCGGTGTCGGTCCAGTTGGCGATCTGCTGTTCCACCGCGTAGTTCATGCCGGGCACCAGATAGGTGACGAAATCGGCGGTGTCGGGGTTGCCGAGGGCGATCGCGGCCCGCCCGCCGCCGGTGCGGTCCAGGAGGATCAGGGAACGGCGAGGCGCGCCGTCGGGGGTGCGCAGGGCCGCCTTGACCTGGTTCAAAACGGCGAGTTCCCGGGTGAGCAGCGTGCGCTCGTTGTCGTCGGTCGCGCCGGCCAGCCGCTCCGTGACGTCGGCGAGGCTCTGCGTGAGGTAGCGGGCGTTGGCACGGCCCCGCTCCCGGAAGGGGATACCCTCCAGGTTGCCGACGAGCCTGGGTGCGGCCGCCAGCATCGACGACCGCTCGTCGGCGCCGAGTTCGGTCCACAGACCGGCCACCGCGGAGGCTGCGGGCGGACTCGTGAGCAGGGCGTCGACCTGGGCGGGGGCCTGTTCCACGAACGCCGCCATCTCCGCCCCGGAGAGGCTGGACAGTCCGGCCAGCAGGCTCGCTCCGGTCATCCCCCGCACGGATTCAGCGGTCGCGACCGTGGCAGTCCTTGGGACGGATGCGATGGGTTGCGCGGACACGGTCGAGTCGCCGGCTGCGGGAACCCCGACCGAGGTGCCCGTACGCGCCGTCAGGTTCAGCCACAGCGGTTCGGCCGCGGCTGGTTCGGCGCCTCGGTTCGGCACCGGCTGGCCCTGGACGGTGTTGCTGAGAGCGTGCACTCCAATGGTCTCGCTGACCCCATTGAGAGCCAGCGAGAACGTTAGAACCGCCGCTTCTAACAGCAAACCTGGGCACGTCCCCTCACGAACACCGAGCAGCACATCGACACGAGCCTGGAAGACAAGCATCGCGTATCCAGACTACTGAAACGGATGGCGCGGCCGTGCCCCCATAGCGGGTCTGCATGACCCCCCGATCAAGGGCCAAATGCACACATTCTCATACTTGCTAAGTCCTGTATAGGTGTGCTCCTATATAGGTATGTCGCTGAAAATCGCCCTCCTGGGCATTCTGGATCTCGCACCGATGACGGGCTACGACCTCAAGAAGAGCATTGAGGCATCCGTCGCCCACTTCTGGTCGGCCGACCAGTCCCAGATCTACCGCACCCTCGCGGTTCTGGTCTCTGACGGACTGGCCGAGGTCGAGGTCGTTCCGCAGCAGGGACGCCCCGACCGGCGCGAGCACCACATCACCCCGGCCGGCCGTGGGGCCCTGAATGACTGGCTGCGTTCGCCGCTGGAGCCCGAGACGCCGCACGACGCGTTTCTGATGCGACTGTTCTTCGTCGGCACTCTGGGGGTTCCGGCCACTCGGGCGCTGCTGCGGACCCGGCGCAACCAGGCCACGGCATTGCTGGCTGCGCTGCGCGGCGTGGCGGAGCAGGAGCAGTCCCCCCGTGAGCCCGACGACCGCGCCCCGGACGACCTCGGACGCCGGCTGCGCTTCGCGACACTGCGGAACGGAATCCTCCATGCCGAAGCCGAACTGGCGTGGCTGGTCGAGACGAAGGAGGCCCTCGGATGAGCCAGGTCCACTACCCCTTGGAGCACGGTGCGGACGCCACGGGGACCGACACGATCCTGTTCCTGCACGGCGGCAACGTTGCCTCCTGGTCCTGGCAGGCTCAGGTGGAGGGCATGCCCGGCCGGCATCTGCTGACCCCGGATCTGCCCGGATTCGGCGACCGGTCCGGGGAGGACTGGCTCTCCCTCGGGCAGGCCGCCGACGATGTGGCCGGCATCATCGCCGCGCATGCACGCGGCGGCCGGGCACACCTGGTGGGGCTGTCCCTGGGCGGCCTGGTGGCCACGCAGGTCATGGCCCGGCACCCAGGGCTGCTGCGCTCGTGCCTGGTGTCCGGCGTTCCACTCACCGGCGTGCACGGTACGGTGCGGTTCCTGAACACACTGCAACTGCCGCTCTGGAACCGCCCCTGGTATTGGCGGGCCCAGGCGAAGGCCTTCGGCCTGCCCGCCGACGCGGTCGACCTGTTCGTGGAGCACGGCCTGAGCCTGCGCGCCGACAATGCCCGGCGCATGTTCGCCGACGTGAATCGCGGCGGCGCCCCGGAAGGCCTCGGCAACTATCACGGCCCTCTACTGGCGGTCGCGGGCGAGCGGGAATCCCGGATCGTGCGAGACAGCTTTCCCCTCCTGGTCACCCATCTGCCACAGACGCGTACCTGGATCGCGCCCGGCATGCACCACGTCTGGAGCATCGAGAATGTGGAGCTGTTCACCCGGATGGTGCTCGGCTGGGTGGACGCGTCGGAGGTCCCGGCCCGGGATCCCGGTTGACGTCAGGCCGGGTCGGTGTCCGTGTCGGTGTCGGCTATTGCTGGTTGCGGTTCGACGACCGCGGCATCGGCATCGTCCGACGACTCGGCTAGTGCATCCGGGCCCTCGGTGACGAGCAGGCGGAACTGGGCGGCGTCGAGGACGCGCAGGCCGAGCGCCTCGGCTTTGGCCAGTTTCGACCCGGCGCCCGGACCGGCGGCGACGAAGTCGGTGTTCTTGGACACGCTCGAGGCGGATTTGCCACCGGCGGAGATGATCGCCTCCTGCGCCTCTTCGCGGGTGTAGCCCTCGATCGAGCCCGTGGCCACGACCGTCAGCCCGGCCAGCACTCCCCCGGCTGCTGCGGCGGCTCCCGGACCGAGGTGCCCCGGGGTCGTGAACTGGACACCGGCACGCATCCACTGCTCGACGATGCCCTGGTGCCAGTCCACCTCGAACCAGCCGATGACGGCGTCGGCGATGATGCCGCCCACCCCGTCGACCTCGGCCAGATCCTCCCGGGAGGCAGCGCGGATCAGGTCGAGGGACCCGAAGTGGCCGGCCAGGGCGCGCGCGGCCACCGGCCCGACGTGACGGATGTTGAGGGCCACCAGAAGCCGCCAGAGCGGCTTGGTCTTCGCCGACTCGATCTCGCGCAGGAGCTTCAGCGCACTCGACGACGGCTGCGGGCCCTGAGTGCCCTGCTTCTTCTCGGCGGCCGTGGGGTTGCGCCGGAACGGCGTGCGCAGCCGCACGGAGCCGTCGTCCTCCTCCTTGGCCAGCCCGGTCTCGGCATCCCGCACGATGACCTCGATCGGCAGCAGGTCGCCGAGCGTGAGGTCGAACAGCCCGGCCTCGGTGGGCAGGGGCGGCTCCGCCGGTCGGGTGGGCTGGGTGAGCGCGGCCGCGGCCACCTCACCGAGCACCTCGATGTCGAGGGCGCCGCGGGAACCGATGTGCTCGACCCGACCGCGCACCTGGGCCGGGCAGCTGCGGGCGTTCGGACAGCGCAGATCGATGTCGCCCTCCTTGGCCGGAGCGAGCGGCGTGCCGCACTCCGGGCAGTTCGCCGGCATGACGAAGACACGTTCGGTGCCGTCGCGCAGCTCGAGCACCGGGCCGAGCACCTCGGGGATGACGTCCCCGGCCTTGCGCAGCACGACGGTGTCGCCGATCAGGATGCCCTTGGCCTTGACGACGTCCTGGTTGTGCAGGGTGGCCTGGCGCACCTCGGAGCCGGCGACCCGCACCTTGTCCATCACGGCGAACGGGGTGGCGCGGCCGGTGCGGCCGACGCTGACGACGATGTCGAGAAGCCGGGTGTTGACCTGCTCCGGTGGGTACTTGTAGGCGATCGCCCAGCGCGGCGCGCGGCTGGTGGCACCGAGTTCGGCGTGCAGGGCCAGCTCGTCGACTTTGATCACGATGCCGTCGATCTCGTGGTCCACGCTCGCCCGGTGCGCCCCGTAGTACGCGATGAACTCCGCTGCCGGGGTCGCGGATGGCTCCACCCGGTAGTAGCTGCTGGTGGGTAGACCCCAGCCCTGCAGCAGCTCGTAGACGTCGGATTGGGACGCGACCGGCGGGGTCGCCCACGCGCCGATGCCGTGCACCAGCATCCGGAGGCGGCCGAGCCGGGCGCGCATCAGGCGGAGTGGTTCAGCGGCCTTGCCCTCGGCCTTCTGGCGCAGGGAGCCGGCCGCCGCGTTGCGGGGGTTCGCGAAGACGCGTTCGCCGGCCGCGACCTGGGCGGCGTTGAGGTCGAGGAAGGCGGCAACCGGGAAGAACACCTCGCCGCGCACCTCCATCAGGGCCGGGTGCCCGGTGCCCGCCAGCTGTCTCGGGATACCCGGCACCCAGGCGACGTTCTCGCTGACGTCCTCGCCGACCACCCCGTCGCCACGCGTGGCGGCGCTGACCAGCACCCCGTGCTCGTATCGGAGGTTGATCGCGAGCCCGTCGATCTTGAGCTCGCAGAGGTAGCGCACGGGCCGCCCGGCGTCGCGTTCGACCTTCGCCGCCCAGATCCCGAAGTCCTCGATCGAGAACACGTTGTCGAGGCTGAGCATGCGCTCGGCGTGCTGGACCGGATCGAACAGGCTGGTCTCGGCGCGGCCGCCCACGGTCTGGGTGGGGCTGTCCTGGCTGGCCAGTTCCGGGAATTCCCGCTCGAGCTCGGCCAACCGGCGCACCAGCTCGTCGTACTCCGTGTCGGAGATGACGACCTCGTTGCGGTCGTAGTAGGCGTCACGGGCCTCGAGGATGCGCCGGGTCAGGTCTGCGACCTCGGCCGCGGCGGCGTGCAGGGCCGCGTCTGCCTCGGAATCGGCCGCGGGACTACGCATCGACGGCGCCGGCATCGACGGCGGCGAGGACGCTCTCGACGGCACTGACCGTGCGGTCGATCGTGCACTGGCCGAGCACGCGGGTGCCGACGTAGACGACGGCGGTCTGCCCGGGAGCGACGCCGGTGAGCGGCTCGGACGGGATGATGACGAGTTCAGTGGTGGCGCCGGTCCCGTGGCTCGCGCTGGTCTCGGTGGACGAGGCGGCCCTGAGCGGAACCACCTGGGCAACGGCGGGAACCGGGTCGGCGTGGGCGCGGATCTGCACATCGCAGTCGAAGGCGATCTCCGGGTGCGCCGGGGCGACGCCGCACCAGGTGAACGTCGTTCCGGCGATCTCCTTGATCGCCAGCGCCTCCTTCGGCCCGACGACGACCGTGTTGGAGATCGGGCGCACCTCGAGCACGAACCGCGGCTTGCCGTCGGCGGCTGGGGTGCCGATCTGCAGCCCCTTGCGCTGTCCCACGGTGAACGCGGCCGCTCCTTCGTGCGTGCCGAGGGTGTTGCCGTCCCGGTCCAGGATGGCGCCGGTCGCCGGCGGCACGCGCTCGGCCAGCCAGCCGCGGGTGTCACCGTCGGGGATGAAGCAGATGTCGTAGGAGTCGGGCTTGTTCGCGACCGAGAAGCCGCGCTCGGCGGCCTCGGCGCGCACCTCGGCCTTGGAGGGCGTCGCGCCGAGCGGGAACATCGAGTGGGCCAGCTGCTCCTGGGTGAGCACGCCCAGCACATAGGACTGGTCCTTGGCCCAGGCGCTGGCGCGGTGCAGTTCGCGGTTGCCGTCGGCATCCGTCTCGATTGTGGCGTAGTGGCCGGTGGCGACGGCGTCGAAGCCTAGGTCGAGGGCCTTTTCAAGCAGGGCTGCGAACTTGATCCGCTCGTTGCAGCGCATGCAGGGGTTCGGGGTGCGGCCGGCGGCGTATTCGGCGATGAAGTCGTCGACCACGTCGAGCTTGAAACGCTCGGAGAAGTCCCAGACGTAATACGGGATGCCGATGATGTTGGCGGCCCGCTGGGCATCCATCGAATCTTCGACGGTGCAGCAGCCGCGGCTGCCGGTGCGCAGGGTGCCGGGCATCCGGCTCAGGGCCAGGTGCACCCCGACCACCTCGTGCCCCGCCTCGACCATGCGGGCTGCGGCGACGGCGGAGTCCACCCCACCGCTCATTGCTGCCAAAACCTTCACCTGACGAGTGTAATCGGGTGAGCGCCCCCGCGCAGCCCCCGCGCAGCCCCCGCGCAGCCCCCGCGCAACGGAACGATGGGCCGGGACGAGCGACGACGGATGCCCACGGCACCAGCCAAGGCCGGGGTCACGGGATATCGGTCAGGGGATATCGGTCAGGGTTCGCTCGATCGAGGCGAGGCGGAGCTCCAGCAGGGCGAGTCGGTCCAGCACGGCCTGATTGCTCGCGGTGCTCTGCTCGACAAGGCCGCGCAGGTCCGCCGCTCCGGCGAACTCCGTCTGCTTTTCGCGCGAGCGCAGCACGGCCGCCACGATGCTCGATGTGACTCCGGCGATGATGCCGACAATGGCGATCCAGGCGAACCAGGGAATGTTGTCCATCAGTGTGTGCTTTCTGTATCTGCTGCGACCGCCGCAACGATGCGTGCGACGTTGGTGGTGACCTCGAACGGAACGACCTCGAAAAATTTCAGGGCCTTGCCGTCGTCGGAGAGTTCGAGGTGCCCGGTCACGTAACCGGCCGATTCGAGTCGTTGCAGGTGCATGTACAACAGTGCCCGGGACATCCCCAGCCGACGGGCGAGCTCACTCACATGGAGGGACTCTGCCGCCAGCAGGGCGATAATGCGGAACCGGTGCGGGTTGGCGAGGGCGGACAGCCGGGCGATCTCCTCGTCAAGCGTCATCGTGCCCCCGCTCCCCTCGACATCCGTTTACCTGTAAGAAATACTTTACACGTGTAGGTCCACGGCGTCCAGCACCACCACATCAGCCGCGCGGCAGCTGAGCCGCTGCGCTCGTGGCGTGCCAGGCGCGCAGCGGCGCGGCACCCGCGCCGCGGGTGAGAAACGACAACGTGCAGCAGAGCGCGGATGCCGCGGCGCGGCTCAGCGCCCCGGCACCCGGTCGGCTAGGCCGGCCCGCTCCGCCCGGGCATGGGCGGCCGGGAGAGCGGCGAGCAACGCGTCGACGTCGGCCTCGGTGTTGGTGCGGCCGAGGGTGATCCGCAGGGCGCCGCGCGCCTCCACTTCACTGCGGCCCATGGCGCGCAGCACGTGCGAGGGCTCGGGCACACCCGCCTGGCAGGCTGAGCCGGTAGACACCGAGATGCCGGCCACGTCGAGCAGGAATAGGAGCGAGTCGCCCTCGCACCCCGGGAAGCTGAAATGCGCGGTGCCGGGCAGGTGGTTCCGCGGGTCCGGGTCGCCGTTCACCACGACGGACGGCACGGCCGCGCGGGTGCCCGAGACGAGCCGCTCGCGCAGCGCCGTGACCCGCAGGTTCTCCGCCGGCAGGTCGTGCAGGGCGTTCGCGGCGACAGCGAACGCCACGGCCGCCGCGACGTCCTGGGTGCCGCTGCGCACCTGGCGCTGCTGCCCGCCGCCGTGCAGCAGCGGCTCGATCGTGGCCCGGCGCGAGAGCGCGAGCGCCCCGATGCCCACCGGGCCGCCGATCTTGTGCGCCGAGACGCTCAGCGCGGCCACGCCGGCCCGGCTGAGGGCGTGGAAGTCGATCGGCACGTGCCCGTACGCCGCCACCGCGTCGACGTGCACGGGGATACCGTGCTCTGCGGCGAGCGCGGCGACCTCGGCGACCGGCTGCAGGGTGCCCACCTCGTTGTTGGCGCTGAGCAGCGTGACCAGGGCGATGTCGTCGGGGTTCGCGGCGATGGATTGGGCGACCGCGGCGAGGTCGATCCGGCCGAGGGAGTCCAGCGGCAGCCACTCGACCACGGCGCCCTCGTGGCGTTCGAGCCATTCGACGGTGTCCATGGTGGCGTGGTGCTCGCCGCCGGGAACGAGGATACGGGGGCGCGGCTGCCTGGCCCAGAACAGCCCCTTGATGCCGAGATTGATCGCCTCGGTGCCCCCGCCGGTGAAGACCACCTCGATCGGGTCGCAGCCGAGGCTGGCGGCGACGTGCTCGCGGGCCTCCTCGAGCATCCGTTTCGCGTTCTGTCCTTGGCTGTGAACGGATGCGGGGTTGCCCACCACACCCATCATGCGAACGTAGGCGTCGATGGCCTCAGGCAGCATAGGGGTGGTTGCCGCATGGTCCAGATAGATCGCCATCTCGCTCCGTCCGCGCATGCTCGAGCGCCGAGGGTCTCACCGGAGGGTCTCCCGGTGGTAAAACTCAGCTTCTGTACTCATTACTCTAGAACGCATGACCCCGCCTGATCCCCTGCGCAGCCTCGGCGTGCGAGTCACGACCCACGGCGGCGAACTCCGCGTGTGGTCGGAGACCGCCGATGCTATCGACCTGTGCATCTTCGACGCCACCGACCCCAACTGGATCATCAAGACCGTGCCCATGGTCAAGGATGAGCACGGCGTTTGGTCCGGACGTTCCCGCACCCTCTCCCCCGGACGCCGCTACGGCATCCGCGTCTCCGGACCCACCGCGCCCCGCAACTCCTTCCACCCCGAGAAAGCACTGATCGAGCCCTATTCGCGCGGACTCGTGCGGGTCGGCCCCGACCAGTGGCAGTCCTCCGTGGTCGACGACGAATTCGACTGGGCCGGATCGGTCAAACCGAAGATCGCCCTGGACCACGCGGTGATCTACGAGGCCCATGTGCGCGGCCTGACCAACCTCAGCCCCTCGGTGCCGGCGAAACTCCGCGGCACCTACGCGGGCCTCGCCCACGAGTCGACCATCGACTATCTGAAAAACCTCGGAGTGACCAGTGTCGAACTACTCCCGGTGCAGGCGTTCGTGTCCGAGCAGCGTCTGATCAAGCAGGGGCTGAGCAATTATTGGGGTTACAACACTTTCAACTTCTTCTCTCCGCACGCCGACTACGCCACCCAGGCGTCGCAGGCCGCCGGGCCCGAGGCCGTGCTGCGGGAGTTCAAGGGCATGGTCAAGCTGCTGCACGAGGCCGGCCTCGAGGTCATCCTCGACGTGGTCTACAACCACACCGCAGAGGAGGGTCCGAACGGCCCGGTCAGCAGCCTGCGCGGCATCGACAACGCCGCCTACTACCGGCAGAACAGCGCCGGCGGGTACATCGACGTCACGGGGTGCGGCAACACGCTGAACGTGTCCCATGACGTTCCCCGCCGCCTGGTGCTCGACTCGCTTCGCTACTGGGCGAACGAGGTGCAGATCGACGGCTTCCGCTTCGACCTGGCGGCCACGCTCGCCCGAGACGAGAACGTCGAGTTCCAGGCGAACAGCCGGCTGCTCGCGGAGATCCAGGCCGACCCGGAACTGTCCCAGGTGAAGTTGATCGCCGAGCCCTGGGACATCGGGATGGGCGGCTGGCAGACCGGCAACTTCCCCTCCGAGTGGACCGAGTGGAACGACCGCTACCGCGACCGCATGCGCTCCTTCTGGCTGACCGACCTGGCGGCGGCCCGCGACGGGCACGCCGGCAGTGGGATCGGGCGCTTCGCTACCCGTCTCGCCGGTTCCGCGAACACCTTCTCCCGGGAGCGCGGGCCCCTCGCCTCGCTCAACTTCATCACGGCCCACGACGGTTTCACCATGGCCGACCTGACCTCGTACAACGTCAAGCACAACGTCGGCAACGGGGAGTCGAACCGGGACGGCACCGACTCCAACAACTCGTTCAACCATGGCGCGGAGGGCCCGACCCGGGACCGGGCCATCCTGACCGCCCGGCGGAAGGCCATGCGCAACCTGCTCGCAACCCTGCTGTTGTCGGCCGGTGTGCCGATGATCACCGCGGGTGACGAATTCGGTCGCAGCCAGCGCGGTAACAACAACGCCTACTGCCACGACAGCGAGCTCACCTGGTTGAACTGGGACCTCGACGACTGGCAGGAGGACCTGCACCGGGTGACCCGGCGCCTCCTTCAACTGCGGCGCGAGAACCCGGCGCTCCGGCCGGTGCGATTCGGACGCCCCGGCGAGAAGACCCTCAGCGCCAGCGAGATGGACTGGTACAACGTGGAGGGCCGGTCCATGTCCGAGGACGACTGGCACTCCTCCAAGGAGCGCACGCTGCAGTATCTGGCGGCGAGCACCCCGGAGCACGAGGAGTTCAACCGCATCCTGCTGATCGTGCAGGGCCGTGAGGAAGAGGTGACGGTGACGCTGCCTGTGCACACGGGCGTCACGTCGTACTCGTTGCTCTGGGATTCCAGCCACGACGACCTGAGCGAAGCGGTCATCGAGCACGCCCCCGGCGACCAGTTCCTGGTTCCGGCCGCGTCGATGCAGCTGCTTCGGGCGAACTGAGCGTGGGCACCCGAATTGTGGGCCGCTGACCGTGGCCAAGCGGGTGGAGGGCAGCGTCGGAACCCCGGCGACGGTGGCGCTGGTGCGTGCCGGCATCCCCTTCACCCCGCACGCCTACGTGCACGATGCGTCATCGTCGAGTTTCGGTCTGGAAGCGGCGGAGAAGCTCGACGTCGATGCCGGCCGGGTGTTCAAGACCCTGTTGACGGATGTCGACGGCCGGCTGGTCGTCGGCGTCGTGCCGGTCACAGGCCAGCTCGACCTCAAGGCGCTGGCCGCCGCCGTCGGCGCGAAGAGGGCCGTGATGGCCGACCCGTCGCTCGCCGAGCGCAAGACCGGCTACGTGGTCGGCGGCATCAGCCCGATCGGGCAGAAGAGCACGCTCACGACCGTGGTCGATGAGACCGCCCTGGCCTTCGACACCGTCTTCGTCTCCGGCGGTCGCCGCGGCTTCGACATCGAACTGACGCCGGCCGACCTGGCCCGGGCGACCCGCGCGGTCTTCGCGGCGATCGCCCGCCCATAACCGCCCGCAACCGCCCGCAACTGCACGAAGAAGCACCTCCGTCGAAACGAAGGTGCTTTCTCGTGCTGCCGGGCAGCGCTAACCGGCGACGGCGATCAGCCCCATCTCAGCGGGACTCACCAGGAGTTCGTTGCGCGGCACAACCCGCACCGAGTAGCCGAAGGCGCCGCCACGGTCGAGTTCGATCGTGCCGGTGAAGAGCGTCGGCGCACCGGTATCCGTCACGCCCGCCGCGGCCGGTTCCGTCGCCAGCGGCAAGGTGCTGACATCGGTCAGATCGTCGTTGAGGAGGCTCTTGCCGTAGACCACCTCGACCGTGACGTCCTCGGGCGCCAGACCGTTCAACTGGACGTGGGCGCGCAGGTGCAGCTCATCGCCGACCTGCGGCACCGGGGCGACGCCGCCCGATTCGACGTGGGCCACGGCGACGCCGGGCCACGCCGCGACGATCCGCCCCTTCCAGATGGCCAGTTCCCTGGCGGCCCGGTAATTGTTCGCGGACAGACGGGCCTCGGCCGTGCCGGCGGGCCGGTACAGCTCCTGCACGTACTGACGTACCATCCGACCGGCGTTCAATTCCGGTGAGAGCTTTGCGAGGGTCTGCCGGATCGAGGACACCCAGCGTTCGGGCACTCCGTCGGCATTGCGGTCGTAGAACTTTGGTGCGACCTGGTGCTCGATCAGCTCGTACAGCGCGTCGGCCTCGAGCCGGTCACGTTCGGCCGCGTCACCGGCGGCATCTGCGGTGGGGATCGCCCAGCCGTTGTTGCCGTCGTAGTATTCCGGCCACCAACCGTCGAGGATCGACAGGTTGAGGGCGCCGTTCAGGGCCGCCTTCATGCCGGAGGTGCCGCAGGCCTCGAGCGGGCGCAGCGGGTTGTTCAGCCACACATCCGTGCCTGGGTACATCAGCTGCGCCATTCCGATGTTGTAGTCGGGCAGGAACGCGATCTTGGTGCGCAGCGCCGGGTCGGCCGCGAACTGCACGATGCGCTGGATGAGACGCTTGCCCTCCTCGTCGGCCGGGTGCGACTTGCCCGCGATCACGATCTGGATCGGGTGCTCCGAGTGCAGCAACAGGGCGCGCAGCCGCTCGGGGTCGTGCAGCATCAGCGTCAGGCGCTTGTAGGTCGGCACGCGACGGGCGAACCCGATCGTGAGCACGTTCGGGTCGAAGACCCGCCCGATCCAGGAGGGCACGATCCCGCCCGGGTTCTGGACCTCCCAGGCCGCGGCGATCCGTCGGCGGGCGTCCTCGACGAACTGTAGGCGCATCTGCCCGCGCACCTGCCAGAGGTCCATGTCGGACACGGCAGGCGACGCCCAGTCCGCCTCGGAGGTGTCGCTGGTGCCCAGGCGGCTCTGCGCGAGGGCGAGGAGGGCCGGGTCGGTCCAGGTCGGGGCGTGCACGCCGTTCGTGATCGAGGCGATCGGCACGTCATCGGCGTCGAAGCCCGGCCACAGGCCCTTGAACATCACCCGGCTGACCTGACCGTGCAGCTTCGAGACGCCGTTGGCGCGCTGTCCCAGTCGCAGGCCCATCAGGGCCATGTTGAAGACATCCGGGTTGCCGTCCTCGAAGTTCTCAGCGCCGAGGGCGAGGAGGTCGTCGACGGCCACTCCCGGAAGCAGGTCGGTCTCGAAGTAGCGCCGCACCAGGCTGCGCTCGAACCGGTCGATACCGGCGGCGACCGGCGTGTGGGTCGTGAACACCGTTCCGGCCCGGGCCACCTGCAACGCCTCCGAGAAGCTGAGCCCCTCGCCGATCAGGCTGGAGATGCGCTCGAGACCGAGGAAGCCGGCGTGACCCTCGTTGGTGTGGAACACCTCAGGGTCGGCCTGACCGTTGAGGCTGCTCCACTTCTTCACGGCGCGCGCGCCGCCGATGCCGAGCAGGAGCTCCTGCAACAGGCGGTGCTCGCCACCCCCGCCGTAGAGACGGTCGGTGACCAGGCGCAGGTCGTCCGTGTTCTCCGGGATGTCGGTGTCGAGCAGCAACAGCCGGATGCGACCGACTTTCGCCTGCCAGACCCGCGCGTGCAGGGTGCGGTCGTCGGGAAGTGCGAGGGATACCTGCACGGGCGAGCCGTCTGCCCGGCGGAGCACCGACAGCGGCAGACCGTCCGGGTCGAGCAAGGGGTAGCTCTCCAGCTGCCAGCCGTCGGGCGAGATGGCCTGGCTGAAGTAGCCGGCGCGATAGAACAGACCGACGCCGACCAGAGGCACGCCGAGGTCCGAGGCACTCTTCAGATGGTCTCCGGCGAGGATGCCGAGGCCGCCAGAATACTGCGGAAGCGCGGCGGCGATGCCGAACTCCGGGGAGAAATAGGCGATGGATGCCGGCTTGTCGCCCTCGAGCGCCTGGTACCAGCGGGGCTTCTCGAGGTATTCGCGCAGTTCGTCACGGGTGGCGTTCGCCCACGTCACGAAATCGTCGTCCCGGGAGAGGGCTTCGAGGCGGGCCGTGTCGACGGCTCCCAGCAACGCGACCGGGTCGGTACCGCCCTCTCGCCACAATTCGGGGGCGATGTGCTCGAACAACTGACGAGTCGGCTCATGCCAGGACCAGCGCAGGTTGCCGGCAAGCTCGTCGAGCGCGGCGAGCGACTCGGGCAGCACGGTTCGGACTGTAAATTTGCGGATCGCTTTCACAACTTCAGCCTAGGGCCGTGACGTGTCGCACAGGTTAACTGAGGCAGCATCGCACCCCCAATTCGCGCTACGGTCAGTAGGTGGCTAAGACAGTAATACGCACAGGCGCGGCTCCTGAAACCCCCGGCGCGGTTCAGGAACTCCAGACGACAGTTCCGGCAGAACCCCGGATCGGCCGTATCCCGATCCTTGATCTGTCCCCTCAACTGAACGACAACCTCTGGCCGGCGAAGGCGTTCGTGGGCGAGGCGGTTCCGTTCGCCGCGACCGCGTTCCGGGAGGGTCACGACCTCATCGGCGTCATGCTGCTGCTGACCGCACCGGATGGAACCGAGTCGCAACATCCGATGTCCTTGAAGTCCGCGGGCACCGACCGTTGGGAGACGCTCGTCACCCTCGGCGCCCAGGGCCGCTGGACCTATCGCGTTCGCGCCTATGCCGACGACTGGGCCACCTGGTTGCACAATGCCTCGGTGAAGATCCCGGCGGAGGTCGACGTGGAGCTGATGTTCCTGATCGGCTCGGAGCTCTTGAAGCGCGAGAGCGCCGACACGACCCGGCCACTCCCCGAGCGCCGGGCGTTCACCACGGCCGCGAAGACCCTCGTCGACCCTGCCAAGTCCGTCGCGGCCCGGTTCGCCGTGCTGAGCAGCCCGAAGCTGGCCGCCGCGGCGGCCGTGCGACCGATGGCCGGGCTCGACTCGGTCTCGGAGGCCCGCACCGTGCTGGTCGAGCGCACCCGGGCCGGCGTCGGCTCCTGGTACGAGTTCTTCCCGCGGTCGGAGGGCGCCGTGAAGCGCGGCGACGGCTCCTGGCAGAGCGGCACCTTCCGCACCGCCGTCGACCGGCTTCCCGCGGTGGCCGCGATGGGCTTCAACGTGCTCTACCTTCCGCCGATACATCCGATCGGCCTGGCCTACCGCAAGGGCCCCAACAACACGCTCAACGCCGGACCGAACGACCCGGGCTCACCGTGGGCGATCGGCTCGGCGGACGGCGGCCACGACGCCATCCACCCGGACCTCGGCACCGTCGCCGACTTCCAGGCCTTCCTTGCGGCCGCTCGCGAGAACGGCATCGAGGTCGCCCTCGACCTGGCCCTGCAGGCGTCGCCCGACCACCCCTGGGTCACCGAGCACCCCGAATGGTTCACCACGCTGCCCGACGGTTCCATCGCCTACGCGGAGAACCCGCCGAAGAAGTACCAGGACATCTACCCGGTCAACTTCGACAACGACCCTCTGGGCATCCGCGCCGAAGTGCTCCGGATCGTGCGGTACTGGATCGGCGTCGGCGTCAACATCTTCCGGGTCGACAACCCGCACACGAAGCCGCTCGATTTCTGGGAATGGCTGATCTTCGAGATCAACGCCGAGTTCCCGGATGTCTTCTTCCTCGCCGAGGCTTTCACCCGCCCGGCCCTGCTGCAGGGTCTGGGCAAGGTGGGGTTCCAGCAGTCCTACACGTACTTCACCTGGCGCAACACGAAGGAGGAGCTGTCCGAATTCTTCGACGGGCTCGCCCACGAGACCGCCGACTTCCTCCGGCCGAATCTGTTCGTGAACACGCCCGACATCCTCTCCGAGTACCTGCAGTTCGGCGGCCCCGCGGCGTTCAAGATCCGGGCGGCCCTCGCGGCCACGGCGGCGCCGACCTGGGGCGTCTACACGGGCTTCGACCTGTTCGAGAGCGTTGCCCGGCCCGGCGCCGAGGAGAACATCGACAACGAGAAATACCAGTACCGGCCACGTGATTTCGCGGCCGCCGAGGCTGCCGGCACGTCCCTGGCGCCCTACCTCACCCTCCTCAACCGCATCCGCGCCGAGCACCCGGCGCTCGGGCAACTGCGCAACCTCCATCTGCACGAGAGCGAGGACGAGGGGATCCTCGTCTACAGCAAGTTCCTCGACGCACCGTTCACGGGCACCGGACGCTCGGACGCACTGATCATCGTCGCCAACGTCGACCCGCATTCCGTGCGCCAGACCCTTGTGCACCTCGACCTGCCCCGGTTCGGTCTCCCCCATGGTTCCTCCTTCGAGGTCGAGGACCTGATCACCGGCGCCATCTGGAACTGGTCGGCCGACAACTTCGTGCGCCTCGACGCATTCACCGAACCGGTGCACATCCTGCACGTGAAGGGACCAGCTCAATGAAGAACGCGCAGGGAAGTTCGGCGGCCAAGAAGTCCGTAGACAAGAAGCCCACCGACAATAAGCCCCTGGACAAGAAGGCCGCAGCCAAGGCGGCCGGCTCCAAGAAGGCGTCCGCGTCGGTGCCGGTGGAACCGACGCCCTCCGCCGCGAAGTCGGGCCTGCCGGTCATCGCCGACCACGTGCTCCAGGCCGTCTCCACCGGCAGCTACTACAACCCGCACGAGGTCCTGGGCCAGCACCTGATCGAGCAAACCGGCACCGCAGACCCGCTCACCGTCATCCGTGCCCTCCGTCCGTTCGCGACCGAGGTCTTCGCCGTGCTTCCGACCGGCGAGCAGGTGGAGTTGGCGCACCTGGGCCACGGCATCTGGCAGGGTGTGAACACGCTCGGCGTTCAGGACTACGTGCTGGAGGCCCGGTACAGCGACGCTCCCACCTGGATCGTCGACGACCCCTACCGCTACCTGCCCACCCTCGGCGAGCTCGACCTGCACCTCCTCGGCGAGGGCCGCCACGAACGCCTGTGGGATGTCCTCGGCGCCCACTACCGGCCGAACGCGGGCCCGCTCGGCGACCGCGAGGGAACCTCCTTCGCCGTGTGGGCTCCGCACGCCCAGGCCGTCCGCGTGATCGGCGACTTCAACTCCTGGACCGGCACGCTGCACGCCATGCGCAACATGGGCAGCACCGGGGTCTGGGAGCTGTTCGTGCCCGGTCTGACCGCCGGCTCCAACTACAAGTTCGAGCTGCTGACCCAGGCAGGCGAGTTCGTGCGCAAGGCCGACCCGATGGCCCGCTATACCGAGATCCCACCCAAGACCGCCTCCATCATCGGTGAGACCAACTACGAGTGGGCGGATTCCGGCTGGCTCACCGACCGTTCGGCCACGGACCCTCACAACCGGGCGATGAGCATCTACGAGATGCACGTCGGCTCCTGGCGTCCGGGCCTCAGCTACCGAGACCTCGCCGACCAGCTGATCGACTACCTGGACGAGCTGGCGTACACGCACGTGGAGTTCATGCCGCTCACCGAGCATCCGTTCGGCGGCTCGTGGGGCTACCAGGTAACGGGCTACTACGCGCCGACGAGCCGATTCGGCCACCCCGACGACCTGCGCTACCTGATCGACCGGCTGCACCAGGCCGGCATCGGCGTGCTGATGGACTGGGTGCCGGGGCACTTCCCGAAGGACGACTTCGCTCTGGCCCGTTTCGACGGCGAAGCGCTGTACGAGCACCCGGACCCCCGCCGCGGCGAGCAGATGGACTGGGGCACCTACGTCTTCGACTTCGGCCAGAAGCAGGTGCGCAACTTCCTGGTCGCGAACGCCCTCTACTGGCTCGAGGAGTTCCACATCGACGGGCTGCGGGTCGATGCCGTCGCCTCGATGCTCTACCTGGACTACTCCCGCGAGGACGGCCAGTGGGAGCCGAACGTGCACGGCGGCAACGAGAACCTCGAGGCGATCAGCCTGCTGCAGGAGATCACGGCCACCGCCTACAAGCGCAATCCCGGAGCGGTCATGATCGCCGAGGAATCCACCAACTGGGGTGGGGTGACGGCGCAGACCAGCGCCGGCGGCCTCGGCTTCGGCTTCAAGTGGAACATGGGCTGGATGCACGACACGCTGGAATACATGGCCGTCGACCCGATGTACCGAGCGCACCACCACAACCAGATCACGTTCTCGTTCGTCTATGCGTTCAGCGAGAACTTCCTCCTGCCGATCAGCCACGACGAGGTCGTGCACGGCAAGGGATCGCTGGTCGCGAAGATGCCCGGTGACTCCTGGCAGCAGCTCGCGAACGTGCGCGCCTACCTCGCCTTCATGTGGGCGCACCCCGGCAAGCAGCTCCTGTTCATGGGCCAGGAATTCGGGCAGCGCTCCGAGTGGAGCGAGGCGCGCGGCCTGGACTGGTGGACCCTCGACCAGCCGGCTCACCGCGGCCTGTTCACGCTCGTCGGCCAGCTGAACCGGGTGTACCGATCGAACCCGAGCCTCTGGGCCCAGGACAACGACCCGAGCGGCTTCGAGCTGCTCGACGGCGACGCGGCCGCCGAGAACGTGGTCTCATTCCTCCGTTGGGACACCGACGGCAACCCGATCGCCTGTCTGTTCAACTTCTCCGGGGCACCGCACAACAGCTACCAGGTCGGCCTGCCGTTCGCGGGGGTGTGGGAGGAGATCCTGAACACGGATGCCGAGGACTTCGGAGGCTCCGGAGTCGGAAACCTGGGCGCCGTGACCGCGGTCGACGTGCCGTGGGCCGGACGCCCGGCATCCGCCGTGGTGACACTGCCCCCGCTGGCCGGTCTCTGGCTGCGCCTGCGTCGCTAAGGGCCAGTACCCGCGCTCACGACAGCGCACGAATGGCCCCCTCGACGTTGCCGAGGGGGCCATTCGTGCGTTGGAGACGCGTGGGCGCAAGCGACCGCGCCCGAACGACCGCCACGAAACGACCGCTCCGAAACGACCGCTCCGAACCGACCGCTCCGAACGAATTCGACGGAGATTTTGCCGAAAGTGCCCCTGAATACAACGAAAGAGCGGTCTCAGCCCACAATCTCCGTCGAATTCGTTCGACGTCGCGCGCTAGTAGAGCAGCGCAGTGAGCCGGGATCGGGTGGGCGGCACTCGGGGGTCCTCCTGGCCGATGACCTCGAACATCTCCAGGATGCGTTCGCGGATCAGGTTGCGGCCGGCCGGGTCCTGCGCGGGGAAGAGGCCGAGCAGCCGATCGAAGGCATCCTCGATGTGGCCGCCGGAGAGGTCGAGGTCGGCGACCGCGAGCTGCGCCTGCAGATCATCGGGAGCAGCCGCGGCCGCGGAACGGATCTCGGCCATGGTCTTGCCGTGCAACCGGGCCAGGAGGCTCACCTGAGCCAGGCCGGCGACGGCCATCTGGTCCCGAGGGTCTCGGGCCAGTGCGGTCTTGTACAGGGCGATCGCCGCGTCGTAGTCCCCGCGCTCGATGGCGTCGTAGGCCTCCTGGTGCAGCGGCGGGAGCTCGGGTTCGACGGGGACCGTCCCCTCAGCCGCGGCCTCGCCTGCGGCGGCCTCCGCCGGAACAGCCATGGCGGTGACGCCGTGCTGCGCAGCGAGCTCGAAGACGCGGTGCAGGACCTCGCGTACCTGGCCCTCGGGCAGTGCGCCGCTGAACAGCTGCACCGGCTGACCGCCGATGACGGCGGCCACGGTCGGGATCGACTGTGCCTGGAAGGCCTGAGTGAGCTGGGGGTTCGAGTCCACGTCGACCTTGGCCAGCACGAACTGGCCGTCGTACTCCAGGACGAGCTTCTCCAGGATCGGGGTGAGCTGCTTGCACGGCTCACACCATTCGGCCCAGAGGTCGACGATGACCGGAACGCTCATCGAGAGTTCCAGGATCTCGCCGAAATTCGCATCCGTGCCCTCGAGCACGAGGCTGGGCACCGCGACCGGGCCCGCTGCGGGCGCGCCCGGCTCACCGGCCACCACGGGTGCACCCGCGGCCGGCGCCGCCGGTCGGTTCACCAGTGAGGACAGGTCGACGGCTCCGCGCAGGTTCATGCCGGACGGGGGGACAACACTCATGGAAGCTCCGATGATGAGATCAGACCCTGGGAGAAGCCAAGGAGGACTATTTTTTCGTTCGAACCGGCGGCCGGAACGTGGAACAGGAGCTGGTCGCCGTAGGTGCTGGTGATGCCCTTGGCCGTAGCGGTGATGCCGGAGAGTGCCTTGCTGGCCCCCTCGGGACTTACGGTCGCGCCGGCATCCACCGGTTTGACCGTCTCGGTCTCGGTCAGGCTGACGGCGACGATACTGCCGGAGTCGTTGGTCGCCAATGCAACGGTTGGCCCGGTGCCGGCGGCCGCGCCGAATTCGATCGAGGCTGTCGTGGGCAAGCCCTCCTTGCGGGAGTTCTTCAGCTCGGTGACCTGGGTGCGGAAGCTGTCGCCCTCCGCCTCGAACAGGCCGAAGGAGGGACTGGCCTCCCCCAGCTGGAGCACGTCGGCGTAGGCGGCGGCCACCTGGTCGGGCGAGAGCAGCAGGAAAGTCGAGTCGGGCGCGATAATCGGGGCGCCGATGGTCGCCGGCGCCACCTTGGGCACGGTCGCGGCCGCCTCGAGCTGGATCATGTACTCCACCAGGTAGTCCGCCCGCGGGGACTCCTGACGCAACACAAGGGCCGTCGGTGCGGTGGCGGTATCGGCCTCGTCCTGCAGGACCGTCATGACGACCCGAGGCCAGGTGGAGGACTGCTGCGGCAGGGTGAGTCGGAGGGGCGACGTCGGCAGCGGCGGCAGGGCTGCGATCGCCGGGTCGACGCCGCGGATCTTGTAGTTCGCGAGCCGCTTCTCCAGCGCGGGGCCGGTGAACCGGGTGGCGAGGGCTTCCGCATTCAGGTTCGCATCGGCATCCACGGTCAGTGTGGCGATCCCGGTCACGATGCGTTCGAGCTGCGGCACCGTGACGGCCGGCGGCGGCACGTCCTGGGCCGGAGCCTCGGTGCCGGTCGGGGTCGGCGTCGCGCTGACGGCAGCCTCGGGAGTGGACGCGGCCGGCCAGAAATCGGCCGAGCAGCCGCTGAGCACGAGGCCGCTGACCAGGATCACGGGCACGGCGACCATGGACCGGGTGACGGATTTGCCCGAACCGTTGATCTGGCTCGCCTTGATCGACTTGGGGCGGGGCACGCGCGGGAGCTG
The DNA here is from genome assembly GCF_004564305.1 of Cryobacterium sp. TMT3-29-2. Classification (NCBI taxonomy): domain Bacteria; kingdom Bacillati; phylum Actinomycetota; class Actinomycetes; order Micrococcales; family Microbacteriaceae; genus Cryobacterium; species Cryobacterium sp. TMT3-29-2. The sequence goes on along the minus strand of NZ_SOGK01000115.1, from coordinate 29,604 downwards.
GGGCATCCGGGGCCCCGGCGGCAGGTTACGGCGGGGGCCGCGGGAGCGGCGCAGGTGCAGAAGTGCCAGGAGGTAGATGATCAGGCCGATCAGGCCGACGGCGGCACCGCCGACAATCAACGGGCCTGCCCAGGGCGTCGAGTTGTCGGTGGGCCACGACAGGCTGACCTCTGTGGGGGCAGCGGCCGTTCCGTCGGACGCCACGATCAGGGAGATGCCGTCGGGCACTTTGAGAGTGGTGGTCAGGGTGGTCTCCGCCGTGAACTCCTGAAGCCACAGGTCGGAGCCCGCGGGGTTGGTGACCGTCTCCGGCGCGTCCGCGGGGTCGGCCTCGGCAGCCGATTCGGCCTCGGCAACCGGCTCGACGAGCTTGCTGCTGAGGGCGACCGCATCCTTGGCTTTTCGGATGTCGACGTACGGTTCGTCTCCGAGCCACGCCTTCACATCGTCGGTACGACCGTAGGCCAGGAAAACCGTGTCGGAGCCGCTGACGGTGATCGTCTGGCTTCCCGGCACTGCGTTGAGCGCGCTGGACTCGACCACCGCGAAGCGGGCATCCTCGACGGAGGTGCTGAGGCTCACCGAGGCCGGCTCGAGAAAAATGGTCCGCTGAGCGATGCCGAGCACAATCATCCCGGCAGCTATTACGAATGCCACTATGGCAAGAACAAAACGCACGTCAACCCTCCTGTGTAGCCGGCCGCTCATCGCGCACGCGGACGCACTGGGCCCGGGTACGGGCCCGATCAGCAACAGACAGGACTTCCCACGATACCGGCTGCCCCTGAGAGGCACCTAATAACCCCTCATGTCGGGGCGCGTCAGTGCCTTCACAACAGACTAAAATTGCAGACGCTCCCCTCGGCAGACCGTAACCGGGGGTCAGAGCCCCATTTTGAGGAGACAGCGTGGCGAACGACGAAGCAGACTTCACCCAGGTATTCCGCGGTTACGACCGTGACGAAGTCGACAAGACCATTCAGGGGCTGCGCCGGGACCTGATTCAGGCGAACACCCAAGGCACCGAGGCGAAGAAGGAGATCAAGCGCCTCAACACGCAGATCGACGATCTGAACGCGGAGATCGAAGAGGTGGGCAGTCCCACCTTCTCCGGCCTCGGCACCAAACTCGAGAACACCCTGCGTGTGGCGGAGGAGCAGTCGACAAGGGTGATCGCCCAGGCCGACATCGACGCCGAGCGTCTGCGCGCCTCCGCGGCCAGCGAAGTGCAGACACTGCTGCGCGAGGGCAAGGAGCACGCCGAACGGATGCTGTCCGATGCCACGGTGAAGGCGGGCCGCATCCAGGGCGACGCCGTCGCCGAAGCCGACGACCTGCTCGCCCGGGCCCACGAGGACTCCACCACCCTCACCCAGGACGCCGTGCATGAAGCGGCCGCCATCCGCGGCGCAGTGGCCACCGAGGCCGCCGAGTTGCGCGCCACCGTGAAGCGGGAAGTCGCCGCGATCCGATCGGAAGCGGAGCGCGAGGCCGCCGAGGTACGCGTGGTGGCCCAGCGAGAGGCCACCGAGGCCCGCGAGGTGGCAGCCGGGCTCACCAGCGAGACCGAGCTGACTCGCGCCGAGGTCGCCCATGAACTTGACCAGCAGCGCGCCGACCTGGCCCGGGAAACGGAACAGGCCCGCATCGACCTCGCCGCCGAAACCGAGCAGCACCGCATCGACCTGGCCCGGCAGACCGAACGGGACCGCATCGAACTGGCCCACGAGACCGAGCAGGCGCGCAACCTCCTCGCGATCGAGATCGACCAGGCCCGCACCGACCTCGAACGGGAGATCGAGCAGGGCCAGGCCGACCTGGCCATTGAGAGCGAGCAGGCCCAAACCGACCTGGCCAGGGACCTGGAGCGCCAGCGCGCCGACCTCAGCCGCGAGATCGACAAGGCGCGCGTCGACCTCGCCGCCGAGATCGAGCAGTCGCACGCCGATCACGGTCGCGTCAATGAGCAGACCCGCGCCGACTTCACCGCTGAGAGCGAGCAACTGCGCATCGACCTCGACAACCACCTGACGGCCGCCCGCAAGCGGGGTGAGCACGAGGCCGCCAAGCTCAAGCGCGAGATCGATCAGGCCCGGGCGGACTTCGACGTCGAGTTGAAGGCCCGTCGGGACGAAGCGGAGCAGGGCCAGTTGCAGCGCCACCAGGAGGCGGTGGCGCAGACGCAGAAGTTCGTCACGGATGCCACGAAGCAGCTCGCCGAGACGAAGCAGCGCACGGTCGAACTGCGTGCCCTGAACGACCAGCTGGACGCATCCGCCCGGGACGAGGTCAGGGCGGCGAAGAAGGTGGCCGAGGAGTCGGCGGAACGCCTCGTGCGGGACGCCGAGACCCGGGCCGCGGCGCTGGTGACGGACGCCGAACTGCGCACGCGCGTGCTCGTGGCCGACGCCGAGGAGCGCCTGTCCCAGATTAGGATTGAACGCGACGCCGTGGCCGGCTACTTCGAGAGCCTGCGCGGCCTGCTCACGCAGGCGGAGAAGGTCGCCGCCAGCGGCGACGACTCCGACGTCGAGCACTGACACGAGCCGTGGGGAAATAAGTGAAGATTCAGAATGCCTTTCGCGTCGGATTGATCGGCACCCTCGGCGTCGGTGTCGGCCTGCTCATCATCACGTCGGTGATCACGCTGCAGACGATCATCACCTACATCGGTGCTGCGCTGTTCCTCGCCCTCGGGCTCGACCCAGCAGTGTGCTGGTTGGAGAAGAAAAGGTTCCCCCGCTGGGCCGCCATGCTCACCGTGCTGGTTGCCGTGATCGGCGTGCTGACCGGCGTGATCTTCGCCGTCGTGCCGATCATCGTCGACCAGGTCTCCAAGCTCTCCAAGGCCGTGCCGGACCTGATCAAGTCCATCAACACCTCCACGTTCCTCGCCGACGTGCAGAAGCAGTTCCCGGCCCTGCCACTGTCGAAGATCACCGAATCGATCACCGAGTTCATCGGCGGCAACATCTCCAACATCACGGGCACCATCATCCAGTCGGGCCTGGCGATCGTCAGCGGTCTCTTCGGCGCACTGATCATCCTGATCCTGACGCTGTACTTCACGGCGTCGCTGAACAGCATGAAGCAGGCCATGTACCAGCTGGTACCGGCGTCCAAGCGGGCCCGGTTCGCCGATCTCAGCGAGCAGATCACGACATCCGTCGGCCGCTTCGTGATCGGCCAGGGTGCCCTTGCACTCTGCAACGGCGTGCTCAGCTTCATCTTCCTGTCGATCATCGGAGCACCCTTCCCGGCGCTCCTCGCGCTGATCGCGTTCCTGTTCTCGCTGATCCCCCTCGTGGGCACGATCACCGGGTCGATCATCATCGTGCTGACTTGCCTGATCCCCGGGATCGGCAGCACGACGTTCACGGCGCTGGTAGCCGCGATCTATTACCTGATCTATATGCAGGTGGAGGCCTACCTGCTCAGCCCGAACATCATGAACCGGGCCGTCGCCGTTCCCGGCGCCGTTGTAGTGGTGGCCGCCCTCGCGGGTGGCAACCTGCTCGGCATTCTCGGCGCGCTGATCGCCATCCCGGTCGCCGCGGCGACCATCACGATCATCAAGCAGGTCGTGATTCCCCGCCAGAACGAGCTCTAGTTCGAAGCGGCCCACCTCGTGGGCAACGGCGCGGCGGCAGGATTGACCACGGCCACGATCTCGTCGAGCACGCGGCGGGTGGCACTCTCCCCCACCCACAGGTGCTTCCCGCCCTCCACGGCGATGAACCGGGTGTCGGGCACACTCGCGAAGCGCTGCCGGGCCTCCGCGGGGCGCAGGTAGTCGTCGAGCTCGGGGATGACGGCCACCAGCTTCGCGTTTCGGCCGGCCCAGGCCGCGAGTTCCGCGTCCGACGCCCGGTGCAACGGCGGCGAGAGCAGAATGGCGCCGCGAATCGAGTGCTCGAGACCGTACTTGATCGCGAGCTCGGTGCCGAACGACCAGCCCAGCAGCCAGGGATCAGGCAGACCGCGCTCGGCGACGAAGGCCATCGCGGCGGCGACATCGAGGCGCTCGTCGACGCCCTCGCCGAAGCTTCCGCCGCTCGTGCCCCGCGGTGAGGCCGTGCCTCGGGTGTTGAAGCGCAGTACCGCCAGATCGGCGAGGGCAGGCAGCCGCCCGGCTGCCTTGCGCAAGATGTGCGAGTCCATGAAGCCGCCGTGAGTGGGCAGCGGATGCAGGGTCACCAGCGTGGCCACCGGCGCCCGGTCCACGGGCGTGGCGAGTTCGCCGACCAGGGTCAGACCGTCCGCCGTGTGCAGCTCGATCTGCTCACGCACGGCCGGCAGTTCGATGCCGCCACGAATCTCGACGCTCGACGTCACGGTTTCTCCTTTGATGCCACGCAGGGCGGCTACTTGATCTTCCAGCAGTGCGAGTGCCAATGGCGCCGCGCGGCGAGGTCAGATGCCTCACCCATGACGCCGTCGCCGCGCCAGGCGACCACGTGGGCGGTGCCCGGAGAGACCTCACGGTGGCAGCCGGGGCACACATACGCTTTCACGGCCTGCGGCCCCGGTACGGGTTGCACGGTCCAGAGGCCGTCGCGGCGGGCCTCCGTGCGTCGCCAGCCGGCGCGCATCCGTTCGATGCCCTCGTCATCAGAACCCGGTCCGGGCTTGCGGCCACGGGGTCGGTTGCGGCGAGCCATTGGGCCAGTCTACGTGCGGGTCTGGCGGACCGCGGCGCGCTAGTACCAGCCGACGTCGCCGGAGTGGGCCCAGGCGCCGCACGGGGTGCCGTAGCGACCGGAGATGTAGCCGAGGCCCCACTGGATCTGGGTGGCGGGGTTGGTCTGCCAATCGTCTCCGGCGGACGCCATCTTGGAACCCGGCAGAGACTGCGGGATTCCGTAGGCGCCGCTCGAGCGGTTCTCCGCATTGACGCGCCAGCCGGATTCCTTGTGCCAGAGCGACACCAGGCAGTTGAACTGGTCGTCGCCCCAGCCGCGAGCGGCCACGGCGTCCGCCGCGATCGCCTGGGCCGAACCGGGGTCGGGGATGGCCGCCGACGGAGCCGAGCTCGACGAGGACTTGGACGCGACGGGAGCCGCGACGGGAATCGGAACGGGTTTGGGCTTCTCGGTGACGGTGAAGCTGTCGCGCGTGAAGGTGTTCGAAGCTGCCGCGGTAACCTGGATCTCTTGGGCTTCCTGACCGTTGAACCGGTCGCCGGCCACCTGAAAGTAGGGTGAAGCCGTGGCTCCGGAATACGGGTCGACAACCGTGACGAGCACGAACGCCGCTGCGGCGGTGAAGGCGAAGAGGGAAACGCGCCCTCGGGCGCGAGACCTACTCATTCTGACCTTGACGGGCCTGCTGGCGTGTTCGGACGGAATGATGTTCAAATGTCTACCCACGATTTGTTGAGCTTATCGGAAATCCGACATAACAGCCAGATAACGACACGGATCGATCGACGGCAGGATTCGTCGCACGATTCAGCGGACGGCCAGGATCACGTCGACGACGCTGTCCAGCACGACGTCGACCTGTGATTCCCGGTAGCCGCCACGCTGAGGCCGGAACACGGCGCACCGCACCTCTTCCACCGTGACGGGGAATCCGTCTTCGAAGTAACGCACGAGCTTCTGGGCGAACCGGTCGACATCCGTTCGCCTGTAACCGACGCTGAGAACGCTCACCCGGTGGAAGCGGTGGCCGTCCCGACGGCTGAGCCGGTTGACGAGCACCTGAGCGAGACCGTGCACCTCGGCCAGCCAAGCCTCGCTTCCCTGGGTCTGCGCCGCACGGTCCCGGTCGCGGGTCGCGAAGGCGTCTTCCAAACGCTCGAGGGCCGCATCCACGTGCGCGGGCGAGTAGCCGGCCTTGTGCATGCTGAACGCGGTATGACGGATGTCCGCGGCCGTCAACCCGACACTGTCATCGGTGGCGTCATAGGCCTTTCGGGCGACGGTGAGGAACTCCTCGACTTGCGGGACGCTGTAGCCGAGCGTCTTCTTGCCGGTTCGAGGGAAGGTGGTCACTGGAACATTCTGCCTCACAGCCGCCCGACTGACGAAACCGAGGTCGCTAGGTGAAGATCAGGTAGAGGGCATACGCGGCTGCGGCGGACGGCAGAATCGAGTCCAGCCGGTCCAGGAGGCCGCCGTGTCCCGGAAGCCAGGAGCTCATGTCCTTGATGCCGAGGTCGCGCTTGATCAGGGATTCGGCCAGGTCTCCGAAGGTGGCGCTGAACAGGATGACCACACCGAAGATAAGACCGAACCACCAGGGCTGGTCGAGCATGAACACGGCGAGCAGCACGCCGATTCCGAGGCAGGCAACGCCGGCTCCGGCGAACCCCTCCCAGGTCTTCTTCGGGCTGATCGAGGGGACCATGCGGTGCTTGCCGAAGCTGAGGCCGGCGGCATACGCTGCGGTGTCGGCGGAGATGACCAGCAGGAGGAAGGCCAGCGTCCACCACTGCCCGTCGGGCTGGGCGACCAGGAGCACCGAGAAGCTGCCGAGGAAGACGACATAGGACTGGATCAGGAAGCCGCCGCCGATGTCGCGGAGCACGACCCTGACGGGGGCACGGTGGTCGCGCCAAGCGAGGAGGACAAGTCGCCACAGTGCGATCAGCGCGATGCCGCCGAGCGTGGCCAGCCATTGGCCGGCCGCACCAAGGTAGAAAGCCGCGGGGACGACGCCCACCGATGCCAGCACGACCGGCACGCGCGGCACGTTGCGTCCGGCGAGGCGAAGCGCTTGGGCGAGTTCGAAGGCCGTGAAGCCCACGAACGCGATCGCGCAGACCATGAACAGGTCTTTGATGAAGATGAGACTGAAGAACATGAACAGGCCCAGTGCGAGCCCAATCAGGGTGGCCAGGATCAGGTTGCGCCCGGTGCGCGCCTGGATGCGTTCCTGGGTCGCGTCCAACTGCGCCCGGGTAGCCAGCATCTGACGTTCGAGATCGGCCTTCTTCGATTGCATCTGGGCCTTGAACTCGGCGCGGCTGACGCCGTGCTCACGCTTGGCGCGCAGGCCTTCGCGTTCCCCGGAATCACCTGATTCGTCCGTCATGAGGCTGGATCGTCCTTAGATCTCGAGGAGTTCGGCTTCTTTGCGCTTGAGGGCATCGTCGATGGCATCCACGTGGGCCTTGGTGATGTGTTCGAGTTCCTTCTCCCCGCGGGCCACGTCGTCGTCACCCACTTCGCTCTTGAGCGCGTCGAGGTCGTCCTTGGCCTTCCGGCGCAGATTGCGCACCGACACCTTGGCGTCTTCGGCCTTGGTGCGAACGATCTTGACGTACTCCTTGCGGCGGTCTGCCGTCAGCTCGGGCAGCGTGGCCCGGATGACGTTGCCGTCGTTGCCGAGGTTGGCGCCCAGGTTCGGGGTGTCCCGAATGGCCTGCTCGATGTCGCGCAGGGCACCCTTGTCGTACGGGCCGATCAGGAGCGTGCGAGCTTCCTGGTTTTGCAGGGAGGCCAGCTGTTCCAACGGCGTCGGCGTGCCGTAGTAGTTCACCAGGATCTTGGCGAACATCTGCGGGTTCGCCCGACCGGTTCGCACGGTCGCGAAGTCGTCTTTGGCGGCTTCGACGGCCTTGTGCATGCGGGCGGTGGCGTCGGACAGGACATCCGTGATCACGATGACTCCTTCTTCGGTGGCGTTGACAAGCTTAGTTGGAGACGAGGGTTCCCAGATCGGCGCCGAGAATGGCGGCCGTCACGTTGCCGTGCGGGGCCATGCCGAACACCTGCATGGGCATCCCGTTGTCCATGCAGAGACTGAAGGCCGTCGAGTCGACGACCTTCAGGCCGCGCTGCAGGGCCTCCTGGTAGGTGATGCGGTCGATCCTGTGCGCGTCCGGGTTGGTGCGCGGGTCGTCGGAGTAGACGCCGTCGACGCCGTTCTTGGCGACGAGCACGATCTCCGCGTCGATTTCCAGGGCACGCTGGGCCGCGACCGTGTCGGTGGAGAAGTAGGGAAGACCGGCACCGGCACCGAAGATGACGACCCGGCCCTTTTCGAGGTGACGTTCCGCGCGGCGCGGGATATACGGCTCGGCGACCTGGGTCATCGCGATCGCGGACTGCACCCGCGTCTCGGCGCCGGCCTGCTCCAGAAAGTCCTGCAGGGCGAGGGCGTTCATGACTGTGCCAAGCATTCCCATGTAATCGGCGCGCCCGCGGTCCATTCCGCGCTGCGAGAGCTCGGCGCCGCGGAAGAAGTTGCCGCCGCCGACGACGATCGCGATCTCGACCTGCTTGGCCGCCTCGGCGATCTCGCGCGCGAGGGCGCTGATGACATCCGGATTGACGCCGAGGCTGCCTGCCCCGAATGCTTCGCCGGAAAGTTTGAGGAGGACCCTGCGCTTCTTGACCGTGTCTGACATGCTGTGCGCTTCTTTCGTTGTGCTGCTCTGTGCCGTGCGGTGTGCTGTGCGGGGGCCGTACGGTGTGCTGTGTGCTGTGCTGTGCGCCGTGCTGTGCTGTGCGCCGTGCTGTGCTGTGCGCCGTGCTGTGCTGTGCTGTGCTGTGCTGTGCTGTGCTGTGCTGTGAGCCGAGTCCAGGCCGCGTTCCGGCTGCGTTCTAAAACTACTGGGTGGGCCGGTGGGTGCCCACACACAGAAGGAGACCGGATTGCGACTGCAACCCGATCTCCTTCACTGTGATCAAACGACCGGTTACGCGCCGACCTTGAATCGGGCGAAGCCCGAGACGGTCAGTCCCGCGTCGGCCAGGACCTTGCTGACGGACAGTTTGTTGTCCTTGGCGTAATCCTGCTCGAGGAGTGCGACCTGCTTGAAGTACGCGGTGACGCGACCCTCGACGATCTTGGGCAGTGCCGCTTCCGGCTTGCCCTCGTTCTTCGAGATCTCGGTGACGATCCGGCGCTCGGACTCGACGAGGTCGGCGGGAACGTCCTCGCGGGCGAGGTATTCGGGGTTCGCGAAGGAGATGTGCTGGGCCACGCTGCGCGCGGTCTCGGCATCCTCACCGGTGTAACCCAGAACAACGCCGACCTGCGGGGGCAGGTCCTTGCTGGTCTTGTGCAGGTAGATCGCGAATTTCTCACCCGTGACGGATGCGACGCGGCGGAGTTCGAACTTCTCGCCGATGATTGCGGCTTCGCCATCGATGAGCTGGCCGACGGTCTGGCCGTCGACCGGAGCGGCCAGTCCTTCCTCGACCGTGGTGGCGCCGGCAGCGGCGACCGCGTCGAGGACCTTGTCGGCCAGTGCGACGAACTTGTCACCCTTGGCGACGAAGTCGGTCTCGCAGGCCAGCTCGATCAGGGTGGCGGTGTTGCCGATTTCCTTGGCGGCGACGAGTCCCTCGGAGGTGGAACGGTCGGCGCGCTTGGCGTTGCCCTTGGCACCCTTCATCCGGAGGAGTTCGACGGCCTTTTCCATGTCGCCTTCGGCTTCAACGAGGGCGTTCTTGGTGTCGACCATGCCGGTACCGAGGCGCTCGCGCAGCGCTTTGACGTCTGCGAGGCTGATGCTTGCCATGCTTGGTCCTTACTTGGTTTCTTCGGCGGGAGCGTCGGCGGCAACAACGGTTGCGGCTTCTTCTTCTGCGGCGGGAGCTACGACGACGGGGGCTTCGACGACGGGGGCTTCGACGGCGACCGGCTCGGCGGTCGCTTCAGACGCGGCGACGGTCTCGTCAGCTGCCGGAGCAGTCTCGGCCGGAGCGGCCAGGAGTTCGGCTTCCCACGCGGCGAGGGGCTCGATTTCGGCCTCCGGCTTGGCGTGACGCTGAATGAGGCCCTCGGCTGCGGCGTCCGCGATGATGCGGGTCAGCAAGCCGACGGAGCGGATGGCGTCGTCGTTGCCCGGGATCGGGTACTGGACGTCGTCCGGGTCGCAGTTGGTGTCGAGGATCGCGATGACGGGGATGCCGAGCTTGCGCGCTTCGTCAATGGCGAGGTGCTCCTTGTTGGTGTCCACAACCCACAGCGCCGACGGCGTCTTCGTGAGGTTGCGGATTCCGCCGAGGCTCTTGTGAAGCTTGACGAGCTCGCGCTTCTTGATGAGCATTTCCTTCTTCGTGAAACCGCTCTTGGCGGTGTCTTCGAAGTCGAGCTCTTCGAGCTCCTTCATGCGGGCCAGACGCTTGGACACGGTCTGGAAGTTGGTGAGGAGGCCACCGAGCCAGCGCTGGTTGACGTAGGGCTGGCCCACGCGGATCGCCTGTTCGGCGATCGATTCCTGCGCCTGCTTCTTCGTTCCGACAAAGAGGATGGTGCCGCCGTGGGCAACCGTCTCCTTGACGAAGTCATAGGCCTTGTCGACGAATCCGAGCGACTGCTGCAGGTCGATGATGTAGATGCCGGACCGCTCGGTGAAGATGAAGCGCTTCATCTTCGGGTTCCAACGGCGGGTCTGGTGCCCGAAGTGCACGCCGCTGTCGAGCAGCTGACGAATGGTTACGACGGCCATGAGCCGTTCTCCTTGTCCGGCGCGCGCTGCGAAGCAGACGAACGCCAATCGGTTTGTGTCGTGATCGGATGACCACTACTCCTGGTGCCCGGCACAGACCCGCCCAGCTTCTGAAGGAAGCGAGGACCGAGTGGCTCTGGAGGCCGAGTGGGCACGCGTAGTCAGCGCATAAAGCGCTGCTTCGAAGAGTTTAGCACCCCCGGGAGGTGCCACATGCGCGCCGGTGGGTGGGGGCATCCCTCCCCAGGCGAGGTGGTGCGGGACTCGGTCACGGATGCCGCCCCCATCGGTTTCGAGCGGGGCGGATGCCGCACGGTGGTGGCATGAATGTCTTCCGACTGGTCCTCGCGGCCGCGCTGCCGCCGCTCGTGTTCCTGTCCGCCGTTCCCAATGACGCGACCGCTGCGGCGCCTGGTTCAAGCGCAGCCGTGTCTGTGATTGCGTCCGTGGGCCCGGTGGGCCCGGCGCCCCGCGCGGCGCCGACCGCGAAGACGGACACGGCCGGCACCTGGCTCTGGCCACTGCCACCGCCGCATCCGGTGCTCCGGGGTTTCCAGGCGCCAGCCACTCTGTATGCGCCGGGGCATCGGGGTCTGGACCTCTCGGCCGAGGCCGGCCGGGAGGTGGTTGCCCCGGCCGACGGTGTCGTCTCGTTCGCCGGGGTCGTGGGCGATCGCCCTGTGGTCTCGATCGAGCATGCCGACGGCCTGGTGTCCAGCCTCGAGCCGGTGTCGGCCGGCGTCACGGTCGGCGACCATGTCACGGCGGGGCAACCCGTCGGCCAGGTGGGCGACGGCGGGCACTGCGCGGGGCGCTGCCTGCATCTGGGCGCCCGGCTGAACGGTGGCTATGTGTCGCCACTGTTGTACCTGGCCGGGATTCCTCGCGCGGTGCTGCTGCCGGCCCTGCTGCTGAGGGCAGATGACTGAGGGGAGATAGCTGAGATGCCTGTGCCCGTGTGTGCGGAGCCGGTTGCTCCGGGGTCAGGCGCGCGGGTGCGCGGTGCGGTAGCTCTGCTTGAGGCGCTCGGCCGAGACATGAGTGTAGATCTGGGTGGTGCCCAGGCTGGAGTGTCCGAGCAACTCCTGCACGGCCCGGAGGTCGGCTCCACCGTCGAGCAGGTGGGTGGCCGCTGTGTGGCGGAGGGCGTGCGGACCGGCCGGCCCATTGCCGGGCACATCGGCCAGCAGTGCGGCGACCAGCCGGTAGACCGCCCGAACACCGAGGCGCTGCCGGCGCGCACCGAGGAACAACGCGCTCACCGGCGCGGCGGTGTTCTCGACAGCCGGCTTCACGGTGAGTACAGGGCTCGCGGCGGTCGCGACGTTTGTGGTCGGCCGTGCTGCCTTGGCCAGGACCGGGCGGCCCCGCTCGAGATAGTCGAGGATCGCGTGCTGGGCAGGCACACCGAAGGGAACCACGCGTTCCTTGGCCCCCTTGCCGGTGACCCGCACCGTGAGTCGATGAAGGTCGACGTCGGCTGGGTCGAGGCCGACCAGCTCGGAGACCCGCAGCCCCGACGCATAGAGCAGTTCGACGATCGCGAGGTCGCGAAGCGCCGCCGGTTCGTTGTCGGCGGCCCGGAGTTCCAGGTGGGTGAGCAGCTCCTGCATCTGGGTGTGGTTGATCACGCGCGGCAGCGACCGGCCAGGTTTCGGCGAGCGCAGCCGCACCGCGGGGTCGGCCGCGCTGCCGCCGGTGCGTGCCAGCCAGGCCGTGAAGCTGCGGGCCGAGGCCGACCGGCGTGCAATGGTCGCCCGGGCCAGTCCGGCCTGGGTTCCGATCCACAACCAGTCGCGGAGCAGGTCCAGGCTGAGCCCGCTCGTGTCGGCGACGCCGCGGCTCTCGGCGAAGGAGACCAGCCCGGACAGGTCGGTGCGGTACGCGCGCACGGTGTGAACGGAGAAGCCGCGCTCAACGGCCAGATAGACCACGAAATCATCGACGTAGGCATCGAGGAGGTGCGCCTGCCCGGACTCCGGTGCCTCCGGGGGAACGTGAACCGAGCCAGGGATGGTCATCGCGGTCACACCTGCCGCGAGAAGGCTTCGGTGCGCTCCTCGGGCGTGAGCGCCTCCATTCGGGAAAGGAAGGCAGCGTCGAAACCGGTCACCGCCGGAAACTCGCCGAGAGCCACGTGCGAGTGCACGACCTGGTCGTCGTACACGTGCACGAGGTTGATCGACTGCCCACCCTGCAGGCCGCTGAGGCTCCCCCGCGCCGCGGTCGGATCGATCGTGTAGCAGGTGGCGGCGGCCACCGACACCGGGATACCCGCGAAGAGACCGGTCGTCGCGTAGTGCAGGTGCCCGCCCAGGATCGCCCGGATGTCGCTGCCGGCCACCACCTCGGCCAGTCGTGCCTGCCGTCGTAGCTCGAGGATGGCCATCAGCGGCAGCATCGTGGGCACGGGCGGGTGGTGCAGGGCGAGCAGGGAGCCGTGCGGAGCAGGCTCGCTGAGCACCTCGGCCAGCCACGCCAGCTGCGCGTCGGACAGATCGCCATGGTGGTAACCCGGAACGCTGGTGTCCAGCGCGATGATGCGCACTCCCCCGACGTCGAAAACCCGGTCGACCGGGGCGGTCGATCCCTCCTCCCGGAGCAGCTCGGTGCGGAAGGCCTCGCGTTTATCGTGGTTTCCCATCACCCAGATGACGGGGGCACCCATCCGTTCGGCAGCGGCCTCGACGATGTCGCGCACCCGGCGATACGCATCGGCCTCACCGCGGTCCGCGATGTCACCGGTGAAGACCAGCGCGTCGGGCCGGAGACCGGACCGCTCCAGCTGTGCCATCGCCCGGTACACCGTGGTGTCGGTGTCGATCGAGCCGTAGAGCGCCCGACCGCCGCCGAGGAAGTGGGTGTCGCTGATGTGCGCGATGAGGTGGGTGGCGGGCGGGTACTGGCCCAGTTGCACGGCTGACATGGCGCACCTTTCGTCGGTGCCGCCCAGACTACGGCCTGCCCCTGACGCGGGCCTCCCGCCTTGCGAATCCAGCCTTCGGCAGGGGTGGCGTGCGCCCTTCAGTGGGGGTGCCCGCGGCCCCGTCTGGGGGCTCGTCTGGCCTAACGGCTCACGCGGGTCCGCCCTAGTTTCTACCACGTGTTCTCACCCATGAGGACTGTCGAGACCCGAAATCGATTGAAGGGCATCACATGAACAAGAAGACCACGCCTGTGGCCACCGCCGGCACCGTCAAGCAGCGGCGAGTCAGGAGCATCGCGCTCGTCGCGACCGCCATGCTTCTGGTCGGCAGCGGTGGAGCGTACGCGTACTGGTCGACGACCGGGTCCGGCTCCGGCAAGGCAACCAACGGCCCGTCCAATGGCTCGCTGGTCCTGATCGCTCATCTGGCCGACGGTCTGACCCCTGGCGCCTCCGTCCCGGTGACGTACTCCGCGACGAACGCAGGCACGTCCAGCCTCCGCGTCGGGACTATCGCGCAGACCGGCACCACCAATGCCCCGGGGTGTGACTTCGCCGACAACTTCACCATCGCTTCGACGGTCTCCTCCAACACGCGAGTGATGGGCACCCCGGCCAACCAGACCGCCGTCGACGAGACCGTTGCGGGAACCTCGACGCTCATGTTCCTCGACACGGCCGAGAACCAGGACGCCTGCAAGGGCGCCATCGTCACGCTGGACCTCACCTCCAACTAGCCGATCTCATGCGGGCGGGCTCTCTCCAAGCCCGCCCGCAGATGCGATTTCCCGTTCGCGTATGCAGGTTCTTGTTTATCCCCGCTCGTTCGACAGCTGTGAGAGGTTGACGTGATTTCCCTCCGTCCTCGACGTTCCCCGTCCGGAAACACCCGCCTCTCGTTCTTCGGCCTGACCGTCACCGCTACCCTCACCGCTCTGCTCGTGTCCGTCTCCGTCACCGGCGCAGCCTCTGCTTACTACACCACCCCCGGAACAGGTTCCGGCTCGTCCGCACTGGGCACACTGCTGCCGCCCACAGACCTACTCGTTCCCGCAACGAGCGCCGGCACCGTGAGTCTCAGTTGGACGGCATCCGTCGGCACGCCCGCGCCGACCGGCTATTACGCCACCCGCATCGAAACCGGCACCGGTACAACCGCTCCGGCCTGCGGCTCCGGCCCGACCTCCACGGTCGTTACGGCTTCCTGCACCGACCTCGATATTCTGACCGGCGACTACACCTACACGGTCACCGCCGTCTACAACGGCTGGACGGCGGCGAGCGCGGCCAGTGGCGGCGTGACTGTCTCGAATCCGACGCAACTGGCGTTCCAGGCGCAGCCGCCCAGCGCGACCAGTGGCACCGCCTTCACCGGCCAGCCCAGCGTCGCCATCCTGAATGCCGAGGGAAGGACCGTGCCGACAAGTACGGAACCGGTGACCCTGACCATCACCGATTCTCCTGCAGGTGCGACGCTCGAGTGTGTGCAGAATCCGGTGGCTGCCGTAGCCGGCATCGCGACCTTCACCGGCTGCCGAATCGACAAGGCGGGCAGCTACACGCTCACCGCCACCGCGAACCGGCTCGCCGCCGCCACGAGCAGCAGCTTCACCATCGAGGCCGGAGCCGCAGACCAACTGTCCTTCACCTCTCAACCGTCCGACGCCACCGGTGGAATCGCATTCGGCACGCAGCCGGTCGTCACGGTGCAGGACGCCTTCGGGAACACGGTCACGACCAGCACGGCCAGCGTCACCGCCACGGCGACGGGCCCGTCACTGACGTGCAGCCCTGCCTCGAACACCGCGTTGGCCAGCGCCGGCATCGCCGCGTTCACCGGTTGCGCGATCGCCAGGGCTGGCACGTACACCCTCACCGCCACGGCGGGCCTGCTCACCACCACCAGCGAGCCCGTCACCGTGGTCGTCGGCGCCCCGGCGACACTCGCCTTCACCACGCAGCCCCTCACCCCCAGTACCGCCGGGGCTGCTCTGTCCGCGACCGTCGCGGTACAGGACGCGGGCGGTAACACGGTCACCGACAGCACCAACCTCGTCACCCTGGGCGTCACCAACGGTTCCACCACGTGCGGCTCGTCCACGCCCACTGCCGGCGCCGCCTCATTCACCGGCTGCACGCTCGACACGGCCGGCACCTACACTCTCTCGGCAACCTCGGCGGGCCTCGCGCCCGCCCAGAGCGCGATCATCACCATCACCGCCGGTGCCGCCACGGCGTTGATCTTCAGCACGAAGCCGGCCAGCGCGACGGGCGGACTGGAATTCGGCACCCAGCCGGTCATCACCGTGCAGGACGCGTTCGGGAACACCGTCACCGGCAGCACCGCGACGGTGACCCTGGGCGTCACCGGGTCCCCCGCCACCGGTGTGCTGATCTGCACGGCGACCTCGGTGGTAGCCGTGGCCGGCGTCGCGACGTTCGGCCACTGCAAGATCGACAGGGCGAACGCCGCGAACAGCTCTTACACGCTGGCAGCGACCTCGCCCGGTCTCATCAGCGTGAGCAGCAACATCACCGTCGCGGTGGGTGTTCCGGCCAAGTTGATCGTCAGCCAGGTGCCCGCCACCCTCAAGAAGGGTTCCCCTTTCTCACCACTGGTCCTGATTCACAATGCCGGTGGAAACACCGTCATCTCCAGCGCAACCGTCGTGCTCTCCTCGGCCACCAGTTCGAATCCACCCGGCTCTCTGACCTGTCCGGCCGTGGGCGGGAAGACTCAGTCGGCCGTGGCCGGGGTCGCCACCTTCTCGAACTGTGAGATAGACAAGGCCGGCACGTATTCCGTGACCGCAACGGGCCTCGGGTTCTCGGCCACCGCCACTGTGGTCATCACGAACAACAATTAGCGTACGGGCAGGCAAAAACAGGTGAGGAGACACCCCGGACCCTTACCCGGCGACGGGCGTATCCGGTGCCCCTTCGCCGCTACCGGCCGCGCACCCAGCCGGTCTCCTTCTCGCGCACCACCCCCTCCAGGTCGAGGGCGCCGAGGGAGCCCTGCACCGCGGCTGTCGACAGACCCGCCCGGCGGGCGATGTCGGGCACGGTGCGCGCCGCCCGCGTGCTCAGGGAGTCGAACACGCGCACCTGCTCACTCGTGCGGCCGCCGAACCCGGCCGTGTCGCCGTTGGCGGGCGGCAGGTCGAGGGTGAGGTTCAGCATCCGTTCGCCCACGAGCTCGGCCATCTCCGCGGCCGTGGTGACGCATACGGCGTCATACTCGCGGATCAGCCGATGGCAACCGGCCGAGGTCGGGCTGGTCACCGGACCCGGCACGGCCCCGAGCGGGCGGCCGAGCGCGGCGGCGTGCCCTGCGGTGTTGAGCGAACCTGAGCGCCAGCCGGCCTCGAGCACGACCGTGGCCGCGCTAGCGGCGGCGATCAACCGGTTGCGTTGGAGGAACCTCCATTTGGTGGGCGCGGCCCCGCAGGGCAGTTCGGAGACGATCGCCCCCACGGTAGCGATGCGGCTCAGCAGTGCGTCGTGGCCGCTCGGGTAGTAGCGGTCCACTCCCCCGGCGAGGAAAGCGACGGTCAGCCCCGAGCTGGCCAGTGCCGCCCGATGAGCCATGCCGTCGATGCCGTAGGCCGCCCCGGACACAATCAGGAAGCCGCGGTCGACGAGCCCGGCGGAGGCCTCCATCGCCACATGCTCGCCGTAACCGGTGGCCGCACGGGCACCCACCAGGGCGATCGAATTGGAGAGTGCGCTCAGAGCCGTCGGGACGCCCCGCCACCACAGCGCGACCGGCGCGTGGACCGCCAGGTCGTCGACGCCCGTCGGCCAGGGCGGATCGGTGGGCACGAGAAGCCCGGTGGACACGCGCGCCGCCTGCTGCAGCGAGCGAATCACCTCGGCCGAGGACAGCCGCGGCCGCCACCGTTGCAGCCCCTGCTCCAGTTGAACCGGCAGGTCGTCGGTCAGCGGCCACCCCGTGGCGGCCAGCGCGGCCGCGAGGCGGGCCCCGGTCCAGAGGTCGAGAACGGCGGTGAGGGCCGGCCCTGCACCAAGCCCCTGCACGAGCAGTCCGGCGGCTCCGTCGCCCGGCTCCGCGATGCCGGTCCACGCGGCGCGCGCGAACAGGTCGGCGGCGGCCGCGGCATCCGTCGGGCCCGGCCCCCAGGATGCCCGCACACCCCCGGTCAGCGCGATCACCGTGGATTCCTCCAGCCCGAACAGCATCATGACGTCATTCCCTTCCGCAGGTACAGGGCCTGCCCAACCTGTTCGATGCCGGGCCGGGAGACACCCTGGAGGTCAGCGATTGACCAAGCCACCCGCAGCACGCGGTCGTAGCCGCGCATGGTGATGCCACCGCGCTCGAGCGCACGGTCGAGGATGGCCGTGGCCGCGCCGCCGAGCCGGGCCGCGGGGCCGCGCAGCCAGGGGCCAGGCACGTCGGAGTTGAGCGCCCACGGTGTGCCGGCGAGGCGATGGGCCGCGGCGGCACGTGCCTCTACCACCCGTCCGCGGGCGACCGCGCTGACCAGGCGCGGCGTCTCGGCGGCGAGCCGCAGTTGGGCGGCGGTGATTCGCTGCACCTTCAGCTGGATGTCGATGCGGTCGAGCAGCGGCCCCGAGATGCGCGCCAGGTAGCGGCGCCGGGAACTCGGCGGGCAGGTGCAGTCCAGGTCGGGAGCGCCGTACTGGCCACACGGGCACGGGTTGGCCGCCATCACGAGTTGGAAGCGGGCCGGGAAGTGCGCGACCGCATTGGCGCGGTGGATGCTGATCATCCCGGATTCCAGCGGCTGCCGGAGCGCGTCGAGCACCGCCGACGCGAATTCGGGAGCCTCAACAAAGAATTAGCAATACACCTGTGTGATATTGTCAACTATGAGTCAATCATCAACCCCGATGAGAGCTGCTCTCTATTTGCGGCAATCGCTTGATCGTGCGGAAGGAATCGACAGCCAGCTTCTTCGGTGCACCAAGCTTGTAGAAGCTCGTGGCTGGGATATCGTCGCGACTTATACAGACAACGAGATTCGAGCGTCCAAGCCTCGCGGTCCTGAAACTGGGTGGGGTCAAATGCTCCCCCGCATTGGTAACGACTTCACCGTTGTCATTGCCGTCGACCTCGACCGTTTGCTCAGGAACACCCGAGACCTCAACACGCTGATTGACCTTGGCGCACGGGTGGTCACTGTTGATGGCGAGATTGACCTCAGCACTGCTGACGGCGAGTTTCGAGGCACCATGCTCGCTGGCATTGCTCGGTTCGAGTCACGCCGTTCATCAGAGCGTCAGAAGCGGTCGAAGCAGCATGCGAGCGAGGCAGGCAAATGGCATGGAGGAATCCCTCCATATGGCTACACCGCCAAAGACGGCGCACTGGTTGAAGTGAAAAGCGAGGTCAAGCTCATCAAGGAGGCTGCGAAACGCCTTCTCGAAAACTACGAGCCGATGTATGCGATCATCACAGACTGGAACAGCCCGAAGGTTCCCGGCGGGTCTGAGCCAAAGCATCAGACGCGAGGCAACCACCACTGGCGACAGCCCAATCTGCGCTCAATTCTTCTGAACCGCGCAATGCTCGGAGAGACCAAGGCAGGTGTGGTGGGCTGGAAGCCGATCATCGACCAAGCCACATTCGACCGCCTCCATGCTCTGCTCACAGGCCCCTCGCGCAAGGTGGTGCACTCCCCCGGCGTCAAGGGCGGGAAGTACAGCATGGGTGGAGGCTTGACCGTTTGCGGCAAGTGCGGCAAGCCCCTCATCACCAGCACCAAGTCAGGCATGAATGGCAAGCACCCTGCCCTTGCATGCCTCCGGCGCGTACATGGTCCCAGCGAGCATCACCCGCAGGTGCAGCGGATGGTCGCTCGCAACGGTGAGAAGGTCGAAGTCTGGCAGGACACCGGACGGGTCGCCATAGCGCACGACCTCCTTGAGGCATACGTGTTCAGCCAGGCGATAGCGCGACTGAAGTCGACCGAGCACTGGCACTCGCGCAAGTCTGAAAAAGACCCTGCAGTCGATGGGAAGATCGCGGCCCTCAACGAACGCCGCACGGCACTGGCTGAAAAACTTGACCGCACTGAGGACTTTGCGATGGACGGACTAATCAGCAAGGCGAAACTGAAAGCTGCGCGAGACAGCATTGATGCCGAGGTCGAGCAAATCGGCAGGGACATCGCCAAGCTGGTCGGGAAACCCTCGATCGGTGAAGTCTTCGGCAAGCTGGACCATATCTTGACCTCGTGGCCTAGGTGGACTCCCGGCCAGCGTCGAGAATTTCTGAAGATGCTTATTGATCGTGTCGTCGTCAATGAATGGCCCGATGGCGTGCCTCGCACGTTCCCGCAAGCGCGAAACGAATCTGCCGATGTATACGCCGCGCGAAAGAAAGCGAACCTTGCGAAAGCCGTGGAACAGCGGGTTCGGATTCAGTGGCGCGAGGTCAACTGAGAAGTTAGGCTGAGGGCCACTCAGGTAAAAGATAGCCGAGCGAAGTTCTCGGCTATCTGCATGTCTAGGCGACCTTCGTTCGGCTCGAACGAAA
Source organism: Cryobacterium sp. TMT3-29-2 (assembly GCF_004564305.1). NCBI lineage: Bacteria > Bacillati > Actinomycetota > Actinomycetes > Micrococcales > Microbacteriaceae > Cryobacterium > Cryobacterium sp. TMT3-29-2. The sequence continues at coordinate 9,744 of NZ_SOGK01000115.1, read as the reverse complement.
GGAACCATCATGACCGCGGTCAGGACAAAGAAACGCAAGCCCACCACCGCTGCACGCATCGAGATGTGGCTGTGGTTCAAGGACGAAGCAACCTACCGGAAGTTCGCCGCCGAGACGTTCGGTCGCAAGGCTGACACGATCAGCGATCGTGAGTGGGTGAGCGCCACCTACCTTGAAGAAGGCCCGGAGGGCGCTGTTGAGGGGGTATTTCGGTTCACGCACACCTGCCGGAATGCGGGTGCCCACGACTCGGACAGCAGGCGCTTCTTCCATGCCACGCGTCGAAACGCATCCATCGCGGAAGGTGATGCCGACGTTGAGGTCGTCGAGCTACTGAGTCGCGCTGAGGTTTCGGCGTAGAAGTGCATCAGGCGCGACGAGGGCACCGGCGATATCGACTATCGAACCGGTGCTCTCAATGCCTGAGCAAGCGCGTCGGGGTCATACAGGCATACCCGGAACCGTCGCGCCATTGCCAGTGCGCTTTTCCTTGATGCGTGCTGTCCTCGCCGGCCCCTGAAAGACTTCGTTGAGCACTTCGTCCATCAACTCCAGGACCTCGCTCGAATCCTCAACTGTCGGTACGTCTTCGATGTCGCCGTGAGCCATGTCGTTACCGAAGTGCCGGATCTCGTGAGCCGCATCTTTGGTAGCGGGCCGGATGAGGCCCGCACTTGCCATAGCATCGATTTTCGCAACAAGGTTGCCTGTCTTGATCCCCTTGTCCTTGGCAGTAGCCTCGACGACGGTGCGCGCCATCAAAATCGCGGCCATCGGCGCGTTGATGCTGGACGCGGAATGTGCTTCCTTCGCCGCCGCCGCAATCGCGTCTGGCACGTCTGGGAATTCTTTCGATTCCCCCGTCCTCGGATACCAAACGAAGCTTGCGTCGGACGCCCTCTCGAACCTGTCGACGTTTGAGCTCCCGCTGGCAGGCGAATCGCTCACGCCCAGGCTCGCACGTTTGCAGTAGTCGCATGTGGCGATACCTTGAATCAACGTGCCGCTAACAGTACCTACCTCGGTATAGCGCTTGGTCTCCAGACCGACTGCCCAGTTCGTGGTCATATGTGAGTATCGGCCACAGAATGCACACGTAGTTGAGCTCATCCCTACATTCTGCCAGCGACAGCCGACATCCAGTGCAGAGGTCACTTGTGCGCCTACTCAGCCGCCCCCCAGTTCGAGTGCCCGCAGTACTATCGGCGCATGGACGACTTCGACGACCTGAGCACGCCGAACTGTCCCAAGTGCCTAGAGCCGATGGAGGCTGTCATCGGTGCCTGGTGGTGCGAGTCGTGCAAAGTGGCCGATCGGCCCACCCCTTAGACTCCACCTGTGACCGACAACCAGCTCTACTACGGCGACAACCTCGAAGTACTTGCAAAGCTGCCGAGTGAGAGCGTCGATCTTGTGTACCTCGACCCGCCATTCAACTCGGCGCGGAATTACAACGTCATCTTCGCGAGAACAGGCGATACCCCAAGCGACGCCGGTGCTCAGATCCACGCGTTCGAAGACACGTGGACGTGGACGCAAGGGACGCAGGACCAATACGACGAATATGTAGGGGGTGCGGTCCCCAATGCAGTCGCAGAAGCACTCACTGCCTTCAACATTCTTATAGGTCAAAACGACGCACTTGCCTACCTCGTCAATATGGCACCTCGACTTGTCGAGCTTCATCGGGTACTTAAGAGCACTGGCAGTTTGTTTCTCCACTGTGATCCCACCATGAGTCACTACCTCAAAGTGCTTCTCGACTCCATTTTTGATCCGCGCAATTTCAGAAACGAAATCATTTGGAAGCGCGCGACGACCGTGAAGGGCAACTTCGGTCAGGGCCAAAAGGCCTTTGGGGCAAACACGGACACGATTCTCTACTACCAAAAGACCAAGGACGCGAAGTACAACCAACTGTTCACTGCGTATTCAGACGAATATGTCAAGACCGCGTATAAGTATGTAGAACCTGGCACTGATCGACGTTACAGGCTGATCTCTATGATCGGGCCAGGCGGTGCGGCCAAAGGCAACCCACAGTATGAGGTCCTGGGAGTCACACGCTACTGGCGTTACTCCAAGAAGAAGATGAGTGATCTAATCGATGCCGACATGGTCGTCCAAACGAAGCCTGGCACCGTGCCTAATCGCAAGCTCTATTTGGACGAGGGCAAGGGTGTTCCAGTACAATCGCTGTGGGACGACATCCCGAACCTCCAAGCGGCAAGTGCCGAAGCGCTCGGTTATCCTACGCAAAAGCCACTAAGTCTCCTTCGGCGCATCATCGAAACTGCGACTGATGTTGATGATGTCATTTTGGATCCGTTCTGTGGATGCGGAACTGCCGTTGACGCGGCTCAGGCCTTGGACCGGAAATGGGTCGGCATCGACATCACTTATATTGCTGTCGACCTCATTGAGAAGCGCCTACAGCACACCTACGGTGATGCGATCAAAAATGAATACACAGTGGCTGGCATCCCGAAAGATTCAGCAGCGGCGCAAGCTCTCTTCCTTAAGAATCCGTTCGACTTTGAACGGTGGGCAGTTTCGCAGGTCGGTGCACAACCGAACGCGAAGCAGGTCGGCGACAAAGGCATCGACGGTGTTGCACGATTCCCAATCGACTCGAAGACGACCGGGCGCGTCCTTGTGAGCGTAAAAGGCGGCAAGACCATCAACCCTTCGATGGCTCGCGACCTCGAAGGAACGCTCGCCCAGCAGAAGGCCGAACTCGGCGTATTGATCGTGCAAAGTCCGGTAACGAAGGGCATACAGGAGGTCGCAGACAAGTCTGGGTCGTACAAACACCCGAACACCGGCCAATCGTATCCACGAATTCAGGTCATAACGGTTGCTGAGCTGCTTGCGGGCAAGCTTCCGAATATGCCCGGAACATACTTGCCCTACATTGCTGCGGCGAAAGCGCCGAGTGCCACGGGAAAGGCTACGCTGTTCTAAACAGACGTCAAGCGTCAACTTAGCGTGTGGCTATGATTCGGATCGAGTTCGCGTGCCACTTCACTCCCCCGCCTGGTAACGGCACGGCATCGGCGTTGAGGCGATCTGCGATGGCGCGATATGTCCGGCCGGATGCGCGCCAACGGCGAATGCGCCGAACGACGGCAGGGTCTTGACCTTGAGGCCGGCCGACATGCACGCCCTTGGCTTTTGCGGCTGCGAGCGCTTCCTTGGTGCGAAGCCCAATAGTCTCGCGTTCCCACTGGGCAACGGCCGCCATGACATTCGCCACCAGCTTGCCTGTCGGCGTGGTCGTGTCGATGCCGAGGTCAAGCGCAACAACACTCCAGCCTTGCTTCGCAGCGGACTCCAGCAGTCGAGCGAAGTCGGCAAGCGAACGCGACAGCCGATCCAACTTCGCGACGACCAGGGCATCGGCCTCACGCGCTTTCAGCATGGCGAGCGCAGCCGTGATGCCGGGACGGTCGATGTCTTTGCCCGACTTGCCAGCGTCCTCGATCCACTCCACCTGCCAACCTCGACGCTTCGCCTCAGCAGTGATGCTCGCCCGCTGAGCGTCGAGGCCATGCTCCTGAGTGACGGTACTGACTCGGAGGTAGCCGATCACCCTCATCGAATGCCCTCGAACAGATCGCCCTCGAAATAGGACAGACGGGCACCGGTCTTGGAATGCTTTGCGAAGTAGACATATGACGCCTCGCGGAACTCAACGCGCCAGCCTGAGTTATCCAGTGCGTCGGCAAGCGTGTCGTCGGCACCATCTGGAAAGAAGGCATCGCCACTGCTTGGCGGCTCGAAGGTATCCAGGATCGCCTTCAACGCCGCGAACGTGTCCGGCTTTTCGGCACGGATTCGTGCGAGCGTCGCGGCGTATGCCTGCCAGTAAGCATCGAGGTTAGACATTCGCGGCCTCCCACAGCGACGGTGAAGCGTAGCCGTTGCGAGCGTCGCTCGCCGTGAGGTAGACGAACCCGGCTTCGCCTTCCGGCACCGCCTCAGAGATCGGCTCGCCTTCGGCAGGGCAACCGGCAAGGTGTTCGGAGTCTTCGCCGCACTCGCTGCACTCGGGCGAGGCGTGAACAGCCGTGCCGTCTTCGTCGCCCTCGGCAACTCCTCGGGCGAGAGACCAGAGCGGGTAGTTCGGCTGATACGCGATGCGTACTTCGGCACTTGGGTTGAGGCCTTGAAGCGCCTCGATGAGGTCTTGAACGATCATTGTCTTTACATCCTTTGAGTCTCGAAGATGTGTTCGATTACAAAGTTGACAATATCAACCTAGGACCTCGTGTCAACTAACCCCTCGGTTTGTTGTACATAGGGTTTGATCTGGGGTTTTACTTCATGCGACGTGGGCACATCTAAGGCATCGACAGGCAAGGTAATATCGATCCCCGACCTCACACCGACGTTGCTTCGGTGGGCATCGTGTGGCCTACCGAAAGCCACTGCGGCGCTGGTGCGGAATGGACATCGCGCAAGCGACTTCGATCTGTGCCTCACTGTCGAAATGCACCTCAAAACGTCCTCTATGGCTTTGACCGTCCATGGCTTGAGAGAGGTTCAAGCACGCCTAACGACTCATATAGTCTGCGGCTCCTCTATCCAGGCGATTGGTCCGCCACTTTGCTCGACGATGTGGTAGCCCGAAGCAGGCTGCTTATCCGTCAGCTCGACGGTTCCATGCCTTGGCACCGTGACCAAAGTGCTGCAATGGCTCAACCGATGCCCGAAGCCTCCATGGTTATGCAGCCCTCCGCAGTACGGGCACTCGATGACGACGGACGGATCACTGTGGCCGAGGATGCGAGTAACGCCTACTTTTTGGTCGGAAGGGTACCGTGTCTTGTATGCGAACAGTCGGAGAGGCTTGCCGTGCGTTTTCGGATAGTCCGCTACGAGCCATGCACCGCAGCCCGAGCACTGCCCATGCACGCCCTTCTTCGCCTCGCCCGCCCATGATGTACTGCACTGCGGGCAAGCAACAGTCTGTGCTTCTGGCATTGTTCTTCCTTTCGGCCGATGTTGAGGTCCTGTGGCCTCTTAAGTTGTTCCTCGCGCGTATATATAAAATGAGGTGAATAGGGTGAATCTGGCCATTTTGAGCGCCTAGATTCACAGATTCACCCTATTTGTATATACCCGAGGGTGCAGTGAATCTGTCAATCCCAGTCGTCACGGTCGAAGCTAGGCGAAGGCGGCTGATTGACGGCTGGCTGGACTGATTCGAACGGCATCGCGAACGGATCTACTACGCGCCCGTAGTGCCCATAGGTCGGCTGAGCAATCTCGTGATTGGCGACCATCCGCTTCAGCCGACTGACAAGGGCAGGCTGTTTCATGCCGTAGCCCACACCCTCACCATCAATGTTGTTCATGTGCTCCAGAATCTGCGCGGGCGTGACAGGTTCTTGCGCGAGCATGATGAAGGAAAGAATGTCGTCCTTGATCTGGTCTCCGGCGCTACGGCCATCCTTGGTGCGCTTGTCTTGCGCGAGCAGGTCGTCAACAGACGTCGAACTCGGCCCGAGGTAGACCGCGACGCCGAACAGCTGCGTTTCGGTGATTGGTTCACCCTTCTCATCCCACTCGCCAGATTCAACCTCGACCGGTGCCTGAGTCAGTTCATATGCCCAGCAGTCACCGTCTGGACCGTAGTTGTTCTTGTCCTGTTGGGCGATAGTGCGATTGGTGCCAGGCTCACGAGCAACGGCGATATACGACCGGCAGATATCCCGCCAAGCATGGGCACCTGACAGCTTTTCAGCAATCGAGCCGTGGCCCTTTCGCCAGTGCATGACTGCAATGATCGCCACGTTTAGTTCCTGTGCAAGCTTCGCTACTGGATCAAGTGCCATGCGAACTTCCTTCGGGCGGTCAGGGCTACCGTCCATGAAGCTGATGATCGGGTCGAGAATAATAATCCGAGCGCCAGAGTCCTCAATGTCGGCCCGCAGCGAGTCAAGGTCGTCACCAAGACGAAACATCGTCTCGACACCCTTTACCGTCGTAGTGTCCATCTCGACAACGAAGTCTTCGATGCGCGTTAGATCAGCACCGGCTGCAGTCAGCCTCGGCACCACCTGTCGCTCAAAGTCGTCTTCACCAGCAGCCATGAGAACGTTGACCGGTTTCCCGGCGAGATCGCCAGCCATCACGCCTTTCGACCAGTCAGCCGCCATGCGGGTGAGGATCGTTGACTTTCCAACGCCGGCCGTTCCTGCAATGATCGTCAGCGCTCCCATCGGGACGTAATTTTGCCACGCCCACCATGTCTTCTTAGGCGTCATGTCAGATGCCCTCCTTCTCTTGGTTCTGCGATTTCCTCCAACGTCAGGCCTACTGTCGTTCACCTTCCCTAGCAGCTCCGCAATCCGCTTGTTGTCGAATGCTTCGCTCATGCCAAGCCCTCCTTGCAGAGCCAAGCAGTGATGATCTGCCGGTTGATGTGGTCCTCTCTGTCGATGAAGCCACGAGCGCTGCGTACAGATTTCTCGACCTCTGACCATGGGAAGCTGTCTTGTCCAGGCGTTGCCCCCCAGACCAATCGAGCCAACGCCCAGACCTCCGCTTCGGCGTCAAGACCTAGCTTCAGCCACCACCGACAGGCCAGCCGGTGCATGTAGTCATTCCTGGAGTTGAGAGGCAGGCCGTTTGTGATCGCTTCTTCTGTGGAGGGAAGGTCAGCACCGGGCGATGGCGAGCCGCCACCGAACCCTGAGCGGTTGATTCTCCACCCTCGAATTGCCCGTAGCAAAGGCTCAGGCGCGAAGGGGATATCTTCCAGAGAACCGCGAAGCAGCGTATAGACCCGCTCACCGTCAACGCCGTCGCGGATGGTGCCCGGTGCTGCGACCTGATGCCCGCCGTCTGCCTTCACGTCAATTTGCGGAACCCACGGCACTTTCGACGGCAACTCACCTTCGTACCGGAAGTACAGGTGGGCACCACTCGCGGTCTGCACCAAAGGCAAGTTTCTGAGGTCAATATCCAGCAGTTCCTCAACGTCGATGAGCGAGGTAAATCCTTGAAAGCTCCACGGTTTTTCCGGATTCGGCTTGCAGTCAATGTCGAGTACGCCGATACCGTCCCCGGTCAGAATTCCCCAGTTGCAGTGAGGAAGCTCCAGTTGCCAGGCGCGCCACTGATCAGGATCAGCACTTGCACGCTTTGGCCATTCGGTCAGCCACGGGCGATTTGTTCTGGGGATAAGCGGTAGGAATCGGATTGGCTCGACCGATCGTGCGGTCTCACGAGTCATCTTCGACCTCTAGCGAGTACAGGAAGGCGATGACACGATCAACTGTCGCGTCTGAGATGACCTTCGCTTCTTCGACGGCGCCGTAGAACGGCGCGAGGCGATCCTCTGCCGTTTGCTTGGTGGCCATGTCACTCGCCGGCCTTCTTGCGCAGGCGTTCCGACGTCATGATGCCGCGAGGCGGTGGCCAGTCGTAGCGGTACTCAAGCATCTCTTTGTCGAAGAGAACCTGAACCGGCAGGCCGAACAGCTTTTCGAGCACATCGCACTCGTTCGGCGTCGGATAGGTGCCGCCATGAATGAGATTGTTGAGACGCACCTTGTCGGTGCCGAGCGCCTGAGCTACTTGGGCTCGCGTAAAGTCGTTGAAGGGGATGAACTTTCCAAGCATCTGCTTTCGACGTTGAAGTGTCACGGTGAGGACCTTTCTGCGGGTCCACCAAACGGGCAAAGCTAAAGGCCCGCCAGATGGACAGATGTCCACCCGTGGGCCTTCTTTTCCTCACCGTCGAGACTGGGTGTAGATGTGCCTCGATTAGTTATAGATTTATCACATTTGTTTCCTCGCGTAAACAAAAGTTGACGCAATCGTCTGGCGGTCATCTAGAAAATCGGCAGGCGCGGTGACAGTGTTTATCGACCTCGCGAAGCCAGGGCCTCAGCGGGCATTTTGGGATCGCTCCGAGTGCACTAGGAGTCCTCGCCCTGTTGTTCCTCGACGAAACGAATGCAGTCTCGATGCAAGGGAAACGTGCGGCATTCGCAGTGCGCCATTCCGTGTGGACTGTTCAAACAGCCAGGTGCAGTGGCGACGTGCCGCGACTCAATCGTGCGATGCCGCCATGTCTTGATGTCTGTGGTGGAATCGCTCATTCTTCAACACCCGACCCGTGCCCCGACATGCCACGTCTGGATTCATTTGGCGGCACAAGGTCTTTGGGATTAGGCACTGGCTTCGGGGTCGGCTCGGGCGAGAATTCGCCTGTCTGTCGGCCAGCGGGTAGTCGCAGATCGTTCACGGTGGCTCCCTTACTTGCGTTGTGGAGGTTCGGCTGAACCTCGAACGTGTGCCTTCTCGCCAAGGAGCTTCCCCGGAATGATGCGAGGAATGTCGTTTTCGTCCTCGATTACATCGGCATCCTCGACGTTCAGGAAGGTTGCATCTGTCGTGGCGTAGGCAGGAAGTTCACCCATCTGCGCGAGAAGCGCCTCGGGCACGGCACGGTTGATTTGCATCCCAGTGCTTTGTGCGAAGACGTGCTGCATGGTGACTTCCCACGGCTTCACTTCAACTTCCACGTTCACCCCTGGGCCGGAGCCTGTGCGGTCGAGCACCATCTGGATGGCGCGCAGTCGGTCACTGTCCGAGGTGCCCGGGGCATCAAGGATGCGATTGAGCTGCACGACAGCAGGCTCGGCAAGCTCTAAAAGTCGCTGGCGTGCTTTGTTTGCGACATGCCCAGACGAGCCGCCATGCGTCTTACAGACTGTGCCGCCACGAATGGCTGCTTTCTTGCACTGCTCACCGGTGCGAGACGAATGAGCCTTGCAGCGGTTCTGAAGATCGGCCGCTGTCGCAGTGGCAATCTTGATCGACCCTCCGTGCACACCACAGAATTCGCTGCCCGAGATAGCCCAGTTGCGACACGGCTTTCCCTTGTTGGGATTCTTTGCCCCGCCGACTGTCCCTTTGCATTGTCGCTTCGCCGCCATGATTTCACTCCGTCGCGGCCTGTGGCGACGCGCCATAGTTGAAGACGAAGTAGTCCGCGCAAAGGCCGCACATCTCGATTTGCACAATGTACTGTCCGAAGGCAACCCAGAACGGCACCAGAATCGCCTGAGCGTTGTTGCAGACATCGCAGTATCGGACGCACGCTCTGGATGCAATAGGGACAGTGCCCGTGCGGGTCAGTTCACTCGTATGTGCGCTGAGGGCATCCCGGGCCCGGACGATCGGCACAGGATTGTCGCCATTGGCCTCTTGCCTCCCGTCGAGGTGGGTCACCGCGTCGATAATCATCGGCCCGATGCCCGGATGCGCTCGCATGAAACGATTATGTGGAGCGAGTCGCCGCGCTTCGTCTACCTCGGCCTCAAGCTGGTCCGTCATCGCGTTTACCGAAGTGTCAGTGCTGTCATGCATAGTTGGCCCTCCCAATCGGCCCTCTGTGAGGTTGAAGGGGCGTCGCCGCCAGGGCCAGGCAACGACGCCCCCGATGTTGGGCGCTGAAAGGTGAAAGGGGTGAAAAAACCCTCCAGCGCCCGGCTTGTTACCAGACCGGAGCCGTGTAGGTTCCGCTGGCCTTGATTTGGGTGACGGCCGCAGCTTCGCGGTTGCGGACGCCGAGACCGAAGCCGCGCATGTACACGGAGTCGATCAACGGGTAGCGCATTGGCCCTGACCCCGTCGAGTGGACACCTCACAAGAGAGAATGTTCACTATGGCAAGATCACGTCGGGACTTCACCCCTGAGTACAAAGACGAGGCCGTGAAGCTGGT